>NZ_JAKJSW010000019.1:0-78618 GCF_050337375.1 Vibrio makurazakiensis
ATCTAAAGCATTCAAATACGCAGGTTGGGCGATGGTTGCTGGTATTGGTTTACTTGTTGCAGCGCTAATGCCTGAGAACTCGGCTTTACGCTCTCCAGAAGGTGAACTTACTTCATTCTCAGCACCTGTTATGAAGTCAATCGTTCCATTGATTTTCATTCTGTTCATTATCCCTGGCATCGTTTACGGACGTGTTTCAGGTACATTTAAGAGCAGCAATGATGTAATCAAAGCAATGTCAGAAACGATGGCAACGATGGGCGCGTACATTGTGATGTCGTTCTTCTGTGCACAGTTCCTATCTGCATTCGGTCAATCTAACATAGGTACTATGCTTGCGCTTTATGGCGCTGAAGGTTTGAAAGCTATGGACCTTCCTGGTGAGGCGACGGTTGTTGGTATGATTCTACTAACAGCGTCAGTTAACCTTCTTGTTGGTTCGGCTTCTGCTAAGTGGGCTCTTATTGGACCAATCCTAGTTCCAATGCTTATGGTTGTGGGTATCTCTCCTGAGCTATCTCAAGCGGCTTACCGTGTTGGTGATTCAGTGTCTAACATCATCTCTCCACTAATGGTGTTCTTCCCACTGGTTGTTGTTTACTGTCAGCGCTACGTTAAGTCGACAGGTATCGGTACTCTAGCTTCTCTAATGATGCCATTCTCGATTGCAATGCTAATCGGTTGGTCTATCTTCTTGCTAGCTTACTGGGCTCTTGGTATCCCACTAGGTATCCAAGCTCCTTACACTTACACTATGTAAATAGAGCAAGTAAGTTAGATAAAATAATCGAAGCCCGCACTGAAATGTGCGGGCTTTTTTTGCTACCTGTTTTTATAAATCTCAGCTTATACTCCGGATTACGGCTAATGGTTGGCCGGTAAAATTAGGAAATCCAAAACATCATGAAAATTCTGCTTCTGGTAGGGTTAATTGTTTTAAATGGTCTGTTTGCCATGTCTGAGATTGCATTGGTAGCAGCAAAAAATAGTCGGCTGAAACGCTTAGCCGAAAAACACCGTTCCGCTCAGGTTGCTCTTGAGCTTAAAGAAAATCCAACCCGCTTCCTCTCAACTATCCAAATCGGTATTACTGTCATTGGTCTGCTCAGCGGTATTGTCGGCGAAGCTACTTTATCGGCTCCGTTAGCGGTTCAACTTGAGGTGTGGGGGTTAGACCCAACACAAGCAAATATCTTGTCGACTGCAGTCGTCGTTGTGGGTATTACTTACTTTGCCATTGTTGTTGGTGAACTAGTACCAAAACGTTTTGCTCAGTCTCAAGCTGAAAACATTGCCGTGTTAGTCGCTTTGCCTATTTTCTGGTTGTCTAAAATCGCGACGCCGTTTGTGTTTGCTCTTTCTGCTTCAACGGAAGGTATTCTTAAGTTGATGGGGCGTGGTGGCGAAGAAGACAGTGTGACTGAAGACGATATTCATGCACTCGTGAAAGAGGGGTCTGAATCTGGTGTGATAGAACGTGGCGAACAAGAGATGATTCGCAACATTTTGCAGCTCGATGATCGTCTGGTGAGCTCTTTGATGACCCCACGTCGAGACATCGACTTTTTAGATGTCGACCAACCTGTTGAACAAATCTTCAAGCAATTACGTTCGTCGAATCACAGTGTGTTTCCATTGTGCCAAGATCATCTTAACAAAGTGGTAGGCACTGTATCGGCGAAAGCCTTGCTTAATCAGGCGGGTAACTTAAGCATTCAAGTGATCATGGGGCTGTCTAAATCTCCGATTTATGTTCCTGAATCGATGAAGGCACTGCGTCTGCTTGGCTACTTTAAAGAGTTTGGTACTGAGATGGCATTCATTGTCGATGAGTATGGAGATGTGCAAGGCCTGGTGACTCATTACGATATTCTTGAAGCGATTGCAGGTGAGCTATCCAGCAACCCTAAAGACTTATGGACTGAGCCAGTTGATGACGGATTGCTGGTGGATGGACTTATCCCTATCAGTGAGCTTAAAAACCGCTTAGAGCTGTCTGAATTAGAAGGGGAAAGTGAGGGCTTCCAAACATTAAACGGCCTTGTTACTTGGCTGATTGGGCGCCTACCCGGTACGGGGGAGGTCGTTCAGTGTCAGCAATGGCAGTTTGAAATAATCTCTGTTGAGAACAACCGTATTGTGAGTGTTAAAGCTACGCAGATAGTCAATGAACTAGGCGATGCTGTTAGTTAGATAAGCCGCTAGATATTAGACGAACAAGCCCACGGTTATTGTTCATTTCCAGTAAGATTAGGTATGCTTCATCGCATACCTTTTTGTTTTTATTCTTTGCTTTTTGGAGTCCCCTTTGTCAGACCATCAATTCACCCCTCAAGATGAAATCTTCATGCGACGTGCCATTGAAGTGGCCAAGCAAGCTGAGAGTGAGGGAGAGGTTCCCGTGGGTGCCGTGCTGGTAAAAGATGGTGAGATTATCTCTGAAGGATGGAACCGCTCGATTGGCAGCCATGATGCGACGGCTCATGCAGAGATAGAAACACTTCGAAAAGCAGGGCAAACTCTGGAAAATTATCGATTACTCGATACCACGTTATATGTCACTTTAGAGCCTTGCCCTATGTGTGCCGGTGCTTTATTACATAGCCGAGTGAAACGTATTGTATTTGGCGCTCCAGATCTAAAAGCAGGTGCGGCCGGGACTGTACTTAACTTGTTTGAAAGCCAGGCTTCTTATCATTATGCGGATGTTGAACATGGCTTATTAGAACAAGAATGTCGTGAGCAACTGCAATCATTTTTTAAGCGTCGTCGAAAAGAGATTAAAGAGAAAAGAAAACAAGAACGTTTACAGGAAGAGCTACGTTTAGCAGAAGAGCAGAAAGAGAATCGCACTCAATCTAAATAGAGCGGCTATCTTTCACAAGGCAAAATGTAGTAGGCACTCCTTGTTCAGAGTGCCATCGCAAGCTTACTCAGCAATCATCTGCATGAAAGCTCGGTTACGCCAAATGATCTTTTTCTTATTATTTGAAAGCATACGCTTGCGACGGTTGGCTGCAACAGTCTTATCTAGGCGCTTTGATTTCAATTTCTTTTTCATCATCTCAGTGATTTCCTATTGTCGTCTGGCTTTATAGTTTGGATTAACCGTTTAATTATAGTGCTGTTTATGTATCTGCTCTGCCGCTGCTTGATTTGTTTTTTAGAACAGTGTTGAGTTTATAGCTGCACCATGATGCAACAGAGCCAAATCTTCATTGTGGTGTGTTGTTATAAGGTTCAATTGTTACTGCAATATGACACTCTAAATTTCGCAGTTACTTTGCCTTCTGGTTTTCTTGTCTTGAAGCAATAAAAAAGAGCAATGCTAAATGGCATTGCTCTTTTGCGTTTTACTTGGTGGAATCCGTATCCTCTATTGAGGACTGAGCGGCGCTGGTTGTAGATTCTGCATCTGGGACCTCTAAAGGTGGGATGACGACTAAACCTTCAAGGTTAGCTTCTTCCTCTGCATTGCGCTGATTCACATGACCAATGATGCTCTGATAGTAACGTCGAATATTTTCAACATAGTTTCTCGCTTCATCACCCCTTGCGTAACCATAACGGCTGCGACTGTAATACTTTTTCTGTCTTAAAAGAGGTAGGCGATCCTTTACGTCTCCCCAGGCATCTGGATTACCACCTTGTGATTTGGTTAGGCGGCGAGCATCCATCACATGACCAAAGCCAACGTTGTAAGATGCGAGAGCAAACCAAATCTTCTCATGTTCTGCTATCGAGTCAGGTATGCGCTTAACTATGCGACGCAGGTATTCAACACCACCTTGAACGGATTGCTCAGGGTCTAACCTGTTTGTTACACCCACACTTTTCGCGGTTGGCAGCGTCAACATCATCATGCCTCGAACACCAGTTGGAGAACGCGCAACTGGGTTCCAGTGTGACTCTTGGTAAGCTAATGCGGCAATTAAGCGCCAATCAAATTCTTGCGAATACTGTTGAAAGAGTGGCGACCACTTTGGCAATTTACTATCCAGTGCACGAATAAAGGCACGAGTGTCGACGTAATCAAAAGTACCGATGTGACCAATGTACTTCTCTTCTAATGATGCTAGTTCGCCTGATTGCTTGTAGTTACCAAAAAACTCAATAAGCAATGCGTATAGACTTTCATCTTCTGACTTATTCAAGTACCAAGAAATTGGTTGGTCTTCGGTTAGCTCGAATGCCAGTGCAACGTCTGGGTATAGACGTTGAGCTAAAGATAGCTCTACAGAGTCTGCAACAGTGAACTGCAATTTTCCTGTCGACACTCGTCTTAGAAGATCATTAATATCAGCATCACCAACAGGTTGGTACTTGAGTTCAGGGTTTTCTTTCTGAATGGCTTTGAGTGTTGGCTCGAAATGCGAATTTTCAACAACGACTAATGAAGGAGCTAGTTGAGGGGATTGTTCGCCTTTATCTGCATTTGCTTCTGCATGTTCGGCCTGACGTTTTTGTTCAAACTGGATCAATTGTTCTAAATTTCTAGGGCGCCAATGCCCCTTTTTATAAACGACTTGCTGGCTAACGTAGTAATAAGCGGGAGCGGCTCTAAATTGTCGAGTTAACTTGGGTGTTTGAGTGAGACCTGTAGCAATAAGGTCAATTTCACCTTTCTTTAAAGCCGGGAAAAGGCCTGAAAGGCGGTAAGCCGGCTTGATCTCTAATTGTACATTCAGTCTGTTGGCAAACTCTCGAGCTAGCTCGTAGTCAAGCCCTGCGGGACCATCGGGGCCAATGTAATAGGAGAGTTGGTTGTTGAGGGTACCAACGCGCAGCACCCCACGTTCTTTTATCTGATCAAGAACACTTTGAGGCTCAGATTCTATCTGACAACCAGCGATACCCAAGATGCTAACGAGCACTAGAAAAATCTTGGTAGAAAAACCTAACGTAAGTTTTGACATGAAAATGAATTCTCGTACGACGAATAGTGTCTTTATACCAAACCCAAGTAGTCCGGCATAGCTCCAATGATTAAGGGAATGTGAAAGTGGCGATTAAATCAACAAAACAGCTGTAACTGTGAGTTGACGAAAAAAATAACGCAAACGGTTGCTTTTGGTGTTACATCACAAAACTAATTGCTTTATAATGCGCTCGCAAGTGAAGAGGTGGAATCGGCATAGGTTTGAAAACCTTCGGGAATAGCTTCGAAGTAAATACAGTAACCCACTGAATTTATTCCAATATCACCTTAATCAACTGCATAAGAGACCTAAGCACATGAGAATTTTGCGTGGCTCCCCAGCTCTATCTGAGTTTCGTGTTAACAAGCTTTTAGAGCTTTGTCGTGAATTAAGCTTACCTGTAACAGGTATTTACGCTGAGTTTGCCCACTTTGCTGATTTAACAGCAGACCTAGACGCGTCTGAAGTTGAGAAGCTAGAAAAGCTACTGACTTATGGTCCTACGATTGAAGAGCATAAGCCTGAAGGTTTATTGCTGCTTTCAACGCCACGTCCAGGCACTATCTCGCCTTGGTCTTCAAAATCTACTGATATCGCTCACAACTGTGGTCTTGATAAAGTTTCTCGCCTAGAGCGCGGTACAGCTTTCTACATCGAGACGTCAACAGAGCTTTCTGAACTACAACTTGTAGAACTTAAAGCGATCCTGCACGACCGTATGATGGAAGTAGTTTTCACAGACTTCGAATCAGCTGCTGCACTTTTCACGGTTGCTGAACCAGCTCCTTACGCGGAAGTTGATCTTCTTACTGGTGGCCGTAAAGCCCTAGAAGAAGCAAACGTAACGCTGGGTCTTGCACTTGCAGAAGACGAAATTGATTACCTACTAGAAAGCTTCACTCAAAAGTTAGGTCGCAACCCGACTGACATCGAGCTGATGATGTTTGCACAAGCAAACTCAGAGCACTGTCGTCACAAGATCTTTAACGCTGATTGGACTATCGATGGCGTTAAGCAAGAAAAATCATTGTTTAAGATGATTAAGAATACTTTTGAAACGACTCCAGAACACGTTCTGTCTGCATACAAAGATAATGCAGCGGTAATGACTGGCTCTGAAGTAGGTCGTTTCTTCCCAGATCCAGAAACTCGCCAGTACAACTACCATCAAGAGAAAACACACATCTTGATGAAAGTTGAAACGCACAACCACCCAACGGCAATCTCTCCATGGCCGGGCGCGTCAACAGGTTCTGGCGGTGAAATCCGTGATGAAGGCGCGACAGGTATTGGTGGTAAGCCAAAAGCGGGTCTTGTCGCTTTCTCTGTATCTAACCTTAAGATCCCGAACTTCGTTCAACCTTGGGAAACAGACTTTGGTAAGCCAAGCCGTATCGTAACAGCTTTGGATATCATGCTTGAAGGTCCTCTTGGTGGCGCGGCGTTCAACAATGAATTTGGTCGTCCAAACCTACTAGGTTACTTCCGTACTTACGAAGAGAAAGTCAACTCTCACGCTGGTGAAGAAGTTCGTGGTTACCACAAGCCAATCATGCTGGCTGGTGGTCTAGGTAACATTCGTGATGATCATGTTCAGAAGAAAGAGATCCCTGTAGGTGCAAGCCTAATCGTTCTTGGTGGTCCGGCAATGAACATCGGCCTTGGTGGCGGTGCTGCTTCTTCAATGGATTCTGGTTCTTCTTCTGAAGATCTAGACTTTGCTTCTGTACAACGTGAAAACCCAGAAATGGAACGTCGTTGTCAGGAAGTGATTGACCGTTGTTGGCAGCTAGGTGATGCGAACCCAATCGCATTCATCCACGATGTGGGCGCGGGCGGTATCTCGAATGCACTTCCTGAGCTAGTAGACGATGGCGAGCGTGGCGGTATCTTCAACCTACGTGATGTACCAAACGATGAGCCGGGCATGAGCCCACTTGAGATCTGGTGTAACGAATCTCAAGAGCGTTACGTAATGGCGGTTGCTGACAAAGACATGGCAACGTTCGACGCAATTTGTAAGCGTGAACGCGCACCTTACGCAGTGGTGGGTAAAGCAACAGAAGAACGTGATCTTAAATTAGAAGATTCACACTTCGACAACACGCCGATCGACATGCCAATGGACATCCTGTTAGGTAAAACACCTAAGATGCACCGTGATGCGAAAACGCTGAAAGCGAATAACCCTGCGATTGACCGTTCTGGTATTGAAATGAACGAAGCGGTAGACCGTATTCTTCGCCTACCAACTGTCGCTGAGAAAACATTCCTTATTACTATCGGTGACCGTTCGGTAACTGGCCTTGTTGCTCGTGACCAAATGGTTGGCCCATGGCAGGTTCCTGTAGCTAACTGTGCTGTAACGGCAGCAAGTTACGACTCTTACCACGGTGAGGCGATGTCTCTTGGTGAGCGTACTCCTGTTGCACTTCTAGACTTCGGTGCATCTGCTCGTCTAGCGGTTGGTGAAGCAATCACTAACATCGCTGCAACTAACATCGGCGATATCAAACACATTAAACTGTCGGCTAACTGGATGTCTCCAGCGGGTCACCCAGGTGAAGATGCAGGTCTTTACGAAGCGGTTAAAGCGGTAGGTGAAGAGCTATGTCCAGCATTGGGTCTAACTATCCCGGTGGGTAAAGACTCAATGTCGATGAAGACTAAGTGGGAAGAGAACGGCGAACAGAAAGAAGTAACGTCTCCGCTATCTCTTGTTATCACTGCGTTTGCTCGTGTTGAAGATGTTCGTAAGACTATTACGCCTCAACTACGTACAGACAAAGGTGCTTCAAGCCTTGTACTTATCGATTTAGGCAACGGCAAAAATCGTCTAGGTGCTACTGCACTGGCACAAGTTTACAAGCAGCTTGGTGATAAGCCAGCAGACGTAGACAACGCAGCGCAACTAAAAGGTTTCTACGAAGGCGTTCAAGCACTTGTTGCTAACGACCAAGTTGTGGCTTACCACGATAAAGGTGATGGCGGTCTATTCGTAACACTGGCTGAAATGGCGTTCGCAGGTCACTGTGGTGTTCAAGCTAATATCGAAGCGTTAGGCGAGGACACACTAGCAGCACTATTCAATGAAGAGTTAGGTGCAGTAATCCAAGTTCGTAACGATGACCTAGATGCAGTACTTTCTACTCTTGCAGCAAACGGCCTAGAAGCATGTTCACATGTAATCGGTTCTGTTGAAGCGTCTGATGAACTAGTGATTAAGTCCGGTGAGTCTGTAGTTATTGAACGTAACCGTACTGAGCTACGTACTATCTGGGCTGAGACGACGCACAAGATGCAAGGTCTACGTGATAACCCAGTGTGTGCTGACCAAGAGCATGAAGCGAAGAAAGACAATTCAGATCCAGGTCTAAACGTGAAACTAAGCTTCGACGTAAACGAAGACATCGCTGCCCCTTACATCAACAAGGGCGCTAAGCCTAAGATGGCGATTCTACGTGAGCAAGGTGTTAACTCTCACGTTGAAATGGCAGCAGCATTTGACCGTGCAGGCTTCGAAGCAACTGATATTCACATGAGCGACATCCTAACGGGTCAAGCGGTGCTAGAAGAGTACAACGGCCTTGTAGCATGTGGTGGCTTCTCTTACGGTGATGTACTTGGCGCTGGTGAAGGTTGGGCTAAGTCAGTTCTGTTTAACGACTCTACTCGTGACCAGTTTGAAAACTTCTTCAAACGTGAAGATACATTCTCTCTAGGTGTGTGTAATGGTTGTCAGATGTTGTCTAACTTGCGTGAGCTAATCCCTGGCGCTGAGTACTGGCCACGTTTCGTTCGCAACGAATCTGAACGCTTTGAAGCTCGTTTTAGCCTAGTTGAAGTTCAGAAGTCTGATTCTGTATTCTTCAACGGCATGGAAGGCTCTCGTATGCCAATCGCTGTTTCTCACGGTGAAGGCCGCGTAGAAGTACGTGACAACGACCACCTAAACGCGATTGAAAATTCAGGTACGGTTGCTCTACGTTACGTTGATAACAACGGTAACCAAACGCAGCAATACCCGAACAACCCGAACGGTTCGCCAAATGCTATCACGGGTCTAACAACTACGGATGGCCGTGTGACTATCATGATGCCTCACCCAGAGCGTGTATTCCGTACGGTTGCAAACTCATGGTCTCCAGAAGGTTGGGGCGAGAATGGCGCTTGGATGCGTATGTTCCAAAATGCACGTAAGAATGTGGGTTAACCACTCTCTTACAGGCCGCATTAATCTAGGCTAGGTTAAGCAAAAATGAAAAGCGCAGATCGAAAGGTCTGCGCTTTTTTGTGCCTATCGAATACGAAGTTAGGTATAGAGCAAAAGGGACGTAGGTTTATTCGGGGGGATGCAGCTGTGTGAGGAGTTCGATGAATAACGGAAATTGCTCTTCTAGTGCCTGCTAATAAATTTCAGGTTGTGGGGTATAACAATCTCTTGGGGTTTGAAGTAACGAAGGTGGTGGTGAGTTAGGGAGGAGGTAATTAACGCCAAAGAGAAAGAGGTTTATTACAAGAAACAAAAAAGGCCGCCAATGGCGACCTTTCATTTATTCAATCGTATAAACTACGAAGGTATCTTCTAATTAAAGAGCTACAACGTTTGCAGCTTGAAGACCTTTTTGGCCTTGTTCAACTTCGAAAGAAACCTTTTGGCCTTCTTTAAGAGTTTTGAAACCTTCAGAAGCGATAGCACGGAAATGTACGAATACGTCTGCGCCGCCGTTATCTTGAGTTAGGAAGCCGAAACCTTTCTCTTCGTTGAACCATTTAACGATACCAGTAGTTGAGTTAGACATTTTATGTCCCTTATTTATTTAGATTAAGAAAAAGTTCAATATTAGCAAAACGCTAATTTTTTGAATTATATCATGTTACGCGAAAATAAAAGGAAACATCTAACTAAAAAAACAGGTGTTTTTGTAGCTGAAACTTTACTTGTACTTGGTGCTGCATTTAATAACTCTCTGAACAACTGCGGCGTATAATAACCTTTGTAGGATTATTGTACACGCTTTTTTTGATCTTATTTTTTATATCTATATAAAACAACACGTTACATAGCCCACTTCAAGGTTTCTTTCTGATGTAAGGCTGTGGTTACTTATCGAAATGCCAAAATAAAAAAAGCCGCCAAAGCAAGAGCTTTGACGGCTTAGATATCAAAAAGCTAAATTCTTAGTTATTGCTGTGCAATTCGCTGTTTAGTTCAACTGCTGATTTGTTAGCAAGACATTCAATTTGACCTGTCACTGAGTTGCGACGGAATAGAAGATCAGATACGCCAGCTAGGTCGCGAGCTTTAATGATTTCTACTTCGTTGCCTTCTTTATCTAGCATGCGAACTTTAGTACCCGCAGTCACGTAAAGACCAGATTCAACTGTACAACGATCGCCCATTGGGAAGCCAAGACCTGCGTTTGCGCCTAGTAGGCAGTTCTCGCCAATAGAAATGACCATAGTACCGCCACCAGACAGAGTACCCATGATAGAAGCACCACCGCCGATGTCTGAACCGTTACCGACAACGACACCCGCAGAGATACGACCTTCAACCATGCTAACGCCAGTAGTACCAGCATTGAAGTTGATGAAGCCTTCGTGCATAACTGTTGTGCCTTCGCCAACGTGTGCGCCAAGACGTACGCGAGAAGTATCAGCAATACGAATACCTGTAGGTACAACGTAATCAACCATTTTAGGGAACTTATCTACACAATCTACAGATAGTGCACGACCAGCAAGGCGAGCTTCGATTTGACGCTCAGCTAGTTCAGGAAGGTCGATAGGGCCTTCGTTCGTCCATGCGATGTTGTGCAATAGACCGAAGATGCCATCTAGTACCGTGCCGTGAGGTTGAACTAGGCGGTTAGAGATAAGCTGTAGCTTAAGGAAGCCTTCAGCTACAGAAGCTGGCTTTTCATCAGTAGCTAGAATCACAAGAACAAGAGGCTGTTCAGACGCTGCTGCTTTTTCTGCGAAAGATGCGTTTGCTGCATCGTCATTTGCTGCGAATGCTTTTGCTAGTTCTGCACTTTGTGCTGCAGAGATTTCGATAGCTTGGTTGCCTTCAGAGTAACCGACTACTTCAGCCACAGCTGCTACTAGAGCATCGCTTGGGTTTAGAAGTGGGTTAGGGAAGAACGCTTCAATGATTTTATTGTCGCGATTTGTGGTTGCCGTACCGAAGGCTAGTGAAAAGAAAGCCATGTTGAATCTCCATGTTTGAATTGGTCTTATGAATAGCAAGTTGCTATTGCATTAAAAATCTTTTTGTTGGGAACATCATAAAGAGAGCGCCCTCGTTATGAAAGGGCGTATAAGGAGAAAGTCTGTAAAATGATATTGCTTGTCTTTTTAGAGATAGTTTTCTCAAAAAAGAAAAAATTGTTTTGGTGGGAAACCGACTGATACCGACAAGGTAGGCCGTCATTGTCTAGATAAATAGAGCCTTATAGGCCTGTTCGATACCTTCGATGAGCATTTGCATGCCAATAACAGCGAGGATAAGCCCCATCATTCTCGTTATAACATTCAGAGCACTTGGACCAACGGCTTTAACAAATCGTTCGCCGAAAACAAAGAGAATATAGGTCAAAGTACATAGTAGGCCAAAGGCTATGATGGTAATTATTGTCTCGTAGATCCCACCTGTAGTTGCAAAATTCATTGCGGTCGCGATAGTTCCTGGCCCTGCCAGAATTGGCATTGCTAATGGAGAAACGGCGATACTTAGTGCTGCATCTTGCTGGGCTTTGGAGTTGGCTTTTTCTTTTGCTTTTCCATGAGTAGAATCACCTTGAAGCATATGAAATCCAATCAAGAAAACCAGTATTCCGCCAGTAATGCGTAAGGCATAAAGAGTGATGCCAAATAGGTCAAAGATAACTTTCCCGGAAATAGCGAATACTGAAACAATCACAAATGCGATGAATACTGAGCGTAAGGCTACGGACTTGACTGTGTCTCGGTCGTTGCCGTTAGTCAGCCCTAAAAATATTGGAGTGTTAGCCACAGGATTCATTATGGCAAAAAAGCCCATGAATACCGTGATTGTATGGATAATCAGCTCTTTCATATTATTCCTTTAATAAAGAGTGAGTTGAATGCGATGCCACCGATGTGCTTTAAGATTAGATAGTAAATCATAATTAGAACAAAAAATAGCCGATGTAGATGTCGGCTATTAATTAGGGTTATGGCAAAAAGACGTTATGGATTTCTTTTATATTACGGCGGTTATTACGCTTGGCTTACGGCAACCGCTAATGCCACCGTTGCGCCAACCATAGGGTTATTTCCCATACCGATGAATCCCATCATGGCGACGTGAGCAGGAACAGAAGAGCTACCTGCGAATTGAGCATCTGCGTGCATTCTTCCCATGGTATCTGTCATGCCGTAAGAAGCGGGGCCAGCAGCAACGTTATCTGGGTGCAATGTTCGGCCTGTACCACCGCCTGAAGCAACTGAGAAGTATCGTAAACCTTGACGAGTGCGCTCTGCTTTGTAGATACCCGCAACAGGGTGTTGGAAGCGTGTTGGGTTGGTTGAGTTACCCGTAATACTTACATCCACTTCTTCACGATGCATGATTGCCACACCTTCACGAACATCATCGGCGCCATAGCATAGGATCTCTCCACGAGGGCCATTTGAGAAGCGGCGGCGCTCTGTTTCAACGAGTTCACCCGTTTGGTAATCGTATTGAGTGCGAACATAGGTAAAACCATTGATGCGAGAGATTAAGTAAGCCGCATCTTTACCTAGACCATTTAAGATAACTTTCAATGGGTTTTGACGTGATTTGTTGACGTTTAACGCAATTTTAATCGCACCTTCTGCAGCAGCAAAAGACTCATGACCTGCAAGAAAAGCAAAACAGTGGCTTTCTTCATTTAGAAGACGAGCGGCTAGCGCTCCATGGCCGATACCGACTTGGCGTTGCTCAGCAACACTGCCGGGTTTGGTGAATGCTTGAAGGCCTTCACCAATGATATTAGCCGCTTGTTCTGCGCTGGTGGCTTTGCGAAATAGTGCCAGTGCTGAGCCAAGGATATAAGCATCGGCAGCGCTTTCAAAAGCGATAGGCTGGGTGTCCATCACCAAGGCTTTTGGATCAACGTTGTGGGCTTTGCAGTATTGGTTAGCTTGCTCCAAAGAGTCGAAGTTCATTTCTGCCAATACGCAAGTTACTGATTCATTAAATTGAGTGTTCATCATATCTTTCCTCTAAATTGGCAAAATTACTGTTGGCGTGGGTTAATGGTGGTAACGGCTTCATCGAAGCGACCATAAGTCCCCGTCGCAAGGTCAGCAGCTTCATTGGCAGGCATGCCTTGATTAATCGCCTTCATCATTTTGCCGAGGTTGAGATACTCGTAGCCAATTACTTCACTGTGGTCATCAAGCGCAAGCTTAGTCACGTAACCTTCTGCCAGTTCTAGGTAGCGAACACCTTTTGCGGCGGTTGAGTAGCTAGTACCCACTTGGCTGCGCTGTGTTTGACCTAGGTCTTCTAATGCGGCGCCAATTTCTAGGCCGCCTTCAGAGAATGCAGACYGAGTTCGACCGTAAACAAATTGCAGAAAGATTTCGCGCATGGCTACGTTAATCGCGTCACACACCAAGTCGGTATTCAGAGCTTCAAGGATGGTTTTTCCGGTGAGGATTTCAGCGGCCATCGCGGCTGATTGAGTCATGCCTGAACAACCAATCGTTTCGATTAGCGCTTCTTCGATGATGCCGCTTTTTACGTTAAGCGTCAGTTTGGCTGCACCTTGTTGTGGTGCACAAGTGCCCACGCCATGGCTTAAGCCAGAAATAGCGATGACATCTTTTGGGCTAACCATAGCGCCTTCAACTGGAATTGGCGCTGAATTGTGAAGATCACCCCTTTGAATAGGGCACATTGATTGTATTTCTGAAGAGTAGTGCATATTGTTTTCTCACTTATTAGAGCCACTTAAGGACTAGGGCGTTGAGAAAACAGGACGTGTTGGAAGAGGTGTGGCTAATTCACTACAGATCTTGAGTATCGATAATCCAAAAGTCACATGAAGCTTGGTCTTGATAGACTAAGTCCACTTCAAAATGGAGGAATAGCGATACGTCCAACAGTATTACCTGTTTTCGATTCTGTAGGAGTCATTAGCACGGTTCAAAAGAACGGGCGGTTGAAGCAAAAGCTTAGGTGGAACCCCATCACCTGATGGCTATAGATTAGATCTTTATCACACTTTCGTGCAAGTGAATGTTTAGAGCAATTTTGACTATAAACAGAGCTCATTATATTTCTATAAGCATAAAAAAACGCCAATAACGGACTCTAATTTAGAGGCGTCATTGACGTTTTTTAGAAAGGCATCAGCTAGTTATGCTGCATCTTCTTCTGCGTTTTCAACCGCTTCAAGCTTCTTTTCTTTTTTCGGAGCTGGCTTACGCTTAGCACCTAGTGCGTAAAGAACTTCTTCTTTGTTCTTCGCTAGGTACATCGCAAGTTCTTCTTGCTTACTTTCGTCTTCTAGCAGTTCGCTTTTGCTTAGCAATTCGAAAAGCTCATCAGACATATCTAACATTTTGTCGTAAGCGTCAGCTTCGGCTTTAGAGGTAAAAGTCATTTTCTCTTCTCCGTTGCGTTCCACCACGTACTTGACGATAACAGCCATGGTTAATCCTCTAAGTTTGAGTAAATTTTACTGGCTTTTTATACAGTTTTGGTGACTAAAAGTCCAGTTTAACAAGCTAGACTGAGACCTTAGCCGGAATGCTGTGACCAGTTTTTGCAGTACTCCATAAAAGCTTTAAGTAACGGGCTTTGGTRTTTGTCTTTGTGTACTAAAAGCCAGAAGCGTCTTTTCATGTCGAGAGTGACATTGAGTGTTGCAACTTTACCTTGGTCGATAGCCGGTTGAGCGGCTAACCGGGAAAGGCAGGCAAAGCCAAGATCAGCCGACACGGAGTTAATTATCGCTTCGGTCGTATTTAGCTCAAAAGACTCGTACCAATGTTCCAGCCTAGGGGCTACAGCACGAAGAAAGAACTCTCGAGTTCCTGAACCAGGTTCTCGTAGTAGCCATTGGCTGTTTTCGAGATCTTGTAAAGTCGTTACATCTTGCTTAGCTAAAGGGTGATCTGTGCTTGCAATGATGCACATTTCATCACTACTAAATTGGGTTGAAATAAACTCAGGGTTTAAGGTTTTCCCTTCAATCAAAGCAATATCGAGCTCGTAATCGATTAATTTCTGACAAATTAAGGCACTGTTTGAAATGAACAAGCTTTGATCTTGGTGCTGCGTTTGTTTACGAAAGCCTGATAAAAGGTAAGGAGCAACTTGGTTTCCGATCGTGTCACTGGCTCCGACTTTTAGCACACCACTTAACGGTTGATCGTCGCCAAATAGTTCGTCGATGTGAGAAGCTCTATGTAAAATTTCGTCAGCAAGGGGCAGTAGCTTTTGCCCTTCTTGATTGAGTAATAGTCGGTTGTTCACTCTATCAAAAAGAGAATGGCCAAGTTGTTTTTCCATTTCAGATAACGCCATACTCACAGCAGCTTTGGAAAGAAATAACGCTTCTGATGCAGCGGTTAAGGTGCTGTGTTGAGTAATTGTCACAAAGACTTTAAGTTGTTTAATCGAAATATTAGCCATGATAWGTTTATGTTCAATTTTGATTGACGTATGTTTTATATAATTGGATATATTCGAACGAAGTGCAAGGTTAAGATTGTCTCATCAAGCTAGTTAGTTGAAAGCACTAAGAGAGGCAATAATGATTAGACGATTAAAAAATACAGTAATGGGTGCTCCAACACCAATGGCTGGCTTAGCTTTATCCATAGCAAGCTTAGGCTGGTGTTGGGAAAATGTTTTAGACAGTAACGGTTATGCTCAATGGATCAGTGCTGCAATCGGTGGAGTGTTACTCACAATTCTTGCAATCAAATTTTTACTCCACGGCCACCTATTACGTAAAGACCTTGCTCATCCTGTTGTGGGAAGTGTTGTCCCAACATTTGCAATGGGGGTTATGGTGGTTTCAAGCTCAATTGGTCATTTTTACCCTCAAGCAGGAAACGTAATTTGGCTAGCGGCTGTCGTACTACACATAGTGTTCTTAGTGAGTTTCTTTTACCACCGTGCAAAAGACTTTGAGTTACACCACATGGTACCAAGCTGGTTCGTTCCACCTATCGGAATTGTAGTTGCTGATGTGGCATTTTCTGGCGAACCTTCACTTCAATGGATTGCAGACTCGGTTCTGTGGTTTGGCCTAGCATCTTATTTAGTTATGCTGCCTATGATGATTTATCGCCTAATATTCACTCATGAAGTGCCTGATGCAGCAAAACCAACCATTGCTGTGATGGCTGCTCCTGCAAGTGTTTCGTTAGCCGGTTATTTAGCGGTGAGCTCTGAACCATCTCCCGTTATCATTGGTGTGTTGTTTGGTATTGCGATTCTGATGACATCAATAATCTACGTAGCGTTTCTAAAACTTATGCGTTTACCATTTAGCCCTGGCTATGCAGCCTTCACTTTCCCACTTGTGATTAGCGCAACGGCGTTATTTAAAACGGCTGACTGGATGGAGAGTGTTAATGTCGCGAGTGAGTATGTAGCGCAAGTGAATGGATTAGCGGACATTGAGCTAATGGTTGCAACGCTTGTAGTAAGCTATGTAGCGATTCGTTACTACATGAACTACAAACCTCATCGTATGATGAGTGCGGTCAGCGGTAGATTGTAAATTAGTAATAGTCCAAAAGATAAACAGACCTTAAGTTTTCGGTATTTCATAAGCTTATATTGCTAATTCAAACTCGGCACTTATGCTAATCTGGCCCTATATTGTGGCAAGATTAGCATGGGTGCACTTTGTTTACTGTTTACCATTCCAATAAGGTAGATACCTTAAAAATTCTTCTGGTTCATTTGATCAAAAGTGACCCGTTAGCCAACCCATTTGAAAAAGAGCAAATACTGGTCCAAAGCCCAGGTATGTCCCAATGGCTCAAAATGGAGTTAGCCAAAGAGTTTGGTGTCGCCGCTAACCTTGAATTCCCACTTCCTGCAACCTTCATTTGGGAAATGTTTACCCAGGTTTTACCTGACGTGCCAAAGCGCAGTGCTTTCAATAAAGAAGCAATGACGTGGAAGCTGATGAGCATTTTACCAAGCCAACTTTCTCATCCTGATTTTGTTGCCCTGCAGCGTTATTTAGAATCTGACGAAGACAACTCCAAGCTGTATCAGTTAGCTGAAAAAATTGCCGATATCTTTGATGGTTATTTGGTTTATCGCCCAGAGTGGATGGCGGCTTGGGAGTCGGGGGAGGCTGTTGCAGAATTAATTGGTGAAGAAGGGCAGCAAGATCACCCATGGCAGCCGATATTATGGAAAGCACTTTACGAGCAAACTCTGTCTCAAGGCCAATCGAAATATCACCGTGGTAATTTGTACCAAGACTTCATTGAAGCACTGGTCGCTAATAAAGCCAATTTATCTCACCTACCTAAACGATTATTCGTATTTGGCATTTCTTCATTGCCCCCACGCTATATGGATGCACTGAAAGCGTTAGGTGAACAGATTGATGTCAATTTAATGTTCACGAACCCAAGTAAACCTTATTGGGGAGATATTGATAGTCTTAAAGATCTTGCAAGGTTTGATGCAAAGCGACGGAAAAAGTTAGCTTTATTAAATCATACTATTGCTGATGCTGGCTCATCTTCTCTTATGGAAGGTGCTAAATATGTAGTTCATGATGATTTACACATTGATAATGCGGTAGGTAATAATCTATTAGCTTCTATGGGGAAATTGGGCCGAGATAATCTGCGCTTGTTATCAGAAGGAGATAGTGGTGAGTTTGAAGCTTTTGTAAATATTAAAGCTGATAATTTACTTCACCAGATTCAATCTGACATTCTCGAACTTAAAGAGTATCGAAATGATCAAATCTTGGATTCCAGTAATCATAAGAAAACGATCGAAGTTGGTGATTGCTCTCTGAGCGTTCACGCTTGCCACAGCCCGATGCGTGAAGTGGAAGTTTTACACGATCAATTACTAACGATGTTTGATGCTGACCCAAGTTTAAAGCCCCGCGATATTATCGTTATGGTGGCTGACATCAACGCATACAGCCCTGCGATTCAAGCGGTATTCGGCAATGCGCCGGGTGAGCGTTATATTCCTTATTCAATTTCAGACAGAACCGCCGATCAAGAAAGTCCTATTTTAGCGGCATTTATGCAGTTGGTGGCGCTACCGAATACGCGTTGCTTAGCATCTGAGCTTCTTGAGTTACTCGAAATTCCGGCGATGATGGCTAAGTTTGAAATTGATGAAAAGCAGTTTGAACAAGCTAAGCAGTGGGTAGAGGAAGCGGGTATTCGTTGGGGAGTAGACTCATCCACTGCGACTGAGTTTGATCTGCCTGCAACGGAACAAAATACGTGGTTGTTTGGTATCCAGCGTATGTTACTTGGCTACGCTATGTCTGACTCGGCAGGTTTATTTGAAGGTTCCGATACCATAGCAGCGTACAATGAAGTACAGGGAATGAATGCTGAACTTGCTGGTAAGCTTGCTCATTTCATTGAACGTATTACTCACTATCGTGGTGAACTTACGCGAACTCAATCTATTGATGAATGGCGTGATCTCTTAGTTCAATTGATTGATGATTTTTTTGCGGTTGAACTTGAAGGTGAAATGGTACTTAAATCCATTCGAGATACGTTAACTCAGCTAAAAGAGCAACTGGGTGATGCATTATATGAAGAGTCATTGTCGCCAAGCATTATCTACCAGTATTTGAATAATAAGTTGTCTGGCGCTCGAATTAGCCAGCGCTTCTTAGCTGGGCAGGTGAACTTCTGTACCCTAATGCCAATGCGTTCGATCCCGTTTAAAACCGTGTGTCTGTTGGGAATGAATGATGGAGTATATCCGCGTTCAATGCCCCCTGAAGGCTTCGACCTGATGGATGGACGTACACGTCCGGGCGATCGTTCTCGCCGTGATGATGACCGTTACCTTTTCCTTGAAGCCATGTTGTCAGCTCAACAGTGTTTATATGTCAGTTATGTCGGTCGCTCGATTCAAGATAACACGGAGCGTGTTCCTTCGGTATTAGTGTCCGAGTTATTAGAATACTGCCAGCAAAACTATTGCCTTGCTGGAGATGAAGCATTGCCAAGTGATGAGTCAGGCAAGCAGTTGGTAAAAGCTGTTTCTTTTGACCATGCAATGACGCCATTCAGTCCGTCAYCATTTAATTTGTCTGATGAGCATAAAGTCGGCAGCTATGCCAAAGAGTGGCTACCTGCAGCTAATCGTACAGGGCAGAAAAGCAGCGAGTTTAACCGTGCTTTAGATGATTATTTACTCGGTGCGACGTTCCCACTGGATCTCGATCTCGTCGAGTTGCAACGTTTCTGGCGTTTGCCTGTTCAGTATTTCTTTAACCGCCGCTTAAAGGTGATGTTTGAGCCGCCGTTGCCAGTAATGGAAGACGATGAACCTTTCGTACTTAATGGCCTTGAAAGCTTTCAGTTGAAAGATGGGTTGCTGCAAGTGTTAATCGATAATCCATTGGGTAGTGAACAAGCGATTCAAAAATATGTATCTGAACAAAAAGCCCAAGGTAAGCTACCTGTGGGTGCATTTGGCGATATTGAATTTGAAACTAATCGAGTGCAAGCGGAAGACATAGCGAAAGAGATTCAGTTCGTAAGTGGTTCGCCACAAGCTGATATTGATGTAAACCTAGAATTGAATGTTCTTGGTGAGGGCAAATCTGTGCGGTTAAATGGTTGGCTGACTCAAAATTATCAATCAGGCTTGGTTCGTTATCGCAGCGGTAAAATTCGATCTCAGGATTATTTATCAGCGTGGATCGATCATTTGTGTTGTGCAGCAATGGGCGAGCGAAAATCGACTCATATCATTGGCTATGATCGCAAAGAAGGTGTTGTTCACCTTATCTACTCACCATTAGATAACACTGAGCAAGCATTGGCGCTATTGGGTGAAATAGTTCGCCTTTTCTATCAAGGCATGACTGCTCCTCTACCATACTTCCCTCGTACCGCCTTAGCGGGCGTAGAAGCGGGGTTTAGCCGTGGAAAGTGGGTTGATGATGAAGAGAAATCTCTCAAAAAAATGGCGGACACGTTTAACGATAGTTTTGCGTTTACAGGCGAAGGTCGTGACAGCTATATCGCGAGAATTTGGCCAAAGTGGGATGACGAACTTGCCAGTCAATCACGCTTATGCAGTAGTTTAATTCTTCAAGATGCGAGATTAGCGGCGCAAGATCCGAGAGATCTTGAATCTTAGGTTTGATCAGGCAGATCATATGCTGGTGGTTATTTTGGTAAGGCAAAGAGAGTCGATCAAGAGATAAAGTGGCCGCCAGTAAATCATTATTAGTGTAGGGCGTTCGCTGTACGGCCACAGGTCAGAGGGACCATGATCTGTTTGGTTACTACGCTGAAGCGTTTGGTAACTCGTGGCGCGAATAGTAGCGGTCGCAATCAATGTGTACCGTGAGTGAGATCGCACTACATTCGAAGAAATTCATAATATTCATAGATTCCCCGTTTTTTATGGGAAAGATCACAAATAGTTGAAGGCTATAGTTTATGACAACGGTGTCAGCAGAACATTCATCAGAGGCGAATTTGCCAAAAGATCAGTTATCCGAAGCCAAGCTACCAGAGGCGACACCTCTAGAAACCATGACTTTCCCTTTGCATGGGGCAAGGTTGATAGAGGCATCTGCCGGCACCGGTAAGACCTTTACTATTGCTGGTCTTTATCTGCGCTTATTGCTTGGTCACGGAACCAATGGTTCTGATGGGCAACCGGCAACGTGTCACCAGCAGCCTTTAACCGTCGATCAAATATTGGTTGTGACATTTACGGAAGCTGCGACAGCGGAATTACGAGATCGTATTCGCGCTAGAATTCACGATGCGCGTATTGCCTTTGCCCGTGGCGTGAGTAGCGATCCGGTAATTAAACCATTATTGGATGAAATCTCGGATCATCAACAAGCGGCTGCCATTCTATTACATGCTGAAAGACAGATGGATGAAGCGGCCGTATATACTATCCACGGTTTCTGTCAGCGTATGCTGACCCAAAATGCTTTTGAATCAGGAAGTCGCTTTGATAATGAGTTTGTGACTGATGAGAGTCACCTAAAAGCACAAGTCGTGGCTGACTATTGGCGTAAGCAGTTCTACCCACTTCCTATTCAGTTAGCGGGTGAAGTTCGTAATATTTGGGGCTCTCCTGCCGCGTTGTTGGCAGATGTTAATCGCTACTTAACGGGCTCACCACTGAAACTGACTGTAGAAGCTATGTCGGGTGATTTGCAGTCACTGCACAATCAAAACCTTAAAAAGATTGATGAACTCAAAGCTAAATGGAAAGTAGCGCAGCAGAACTTATTAGCTCTGATTTCTGACTCGGATGTAAACAAACGCAGTTACACCAAAAAATCACTACCGACTTGGCTAGAAGCCGTCACTCAGTGGGCTGAAAGTGACACTCACGACTATTCAGTGCCTGACAAATTAGAAAAGTTTTCTCAGGCGACATTGAATGAAAAAACGCCGAAAGGCACTGCGCCAACTCATGAAGTTTTCGCTGCTATTGAGTCTTTCTTGGCAACGCCTGCAGATCTAAAAGCGCCGTTGCTCGCGCATGCCATCAGTCACTGTCGTGAAATGCTGGCAAAAGCTAAACAGCAAAAGCAGTGGTTATCATTTGATGACTTA
This sequence comes from Vibrio makurazakiensis, assembly GCF_050337375.1. Classification (NCBI taxonomy): domain Bacteria; kingdom Pseudomonadati; phylum Pseudomonadota; class Gammaproteobacteria; order Vibrionales; family Vibrionaceae; genus Vibrio; species Vibrio makurazakiensis. Next base: position 21,726 of record NZ_JAKJSW010000019.1, read on the forward strand.
CTGACTCAGTTATCCGCTGCGATTGATGTTGATGAGCAGTCATTATTGGTTAACCGTATTCGTGAATTGTACCCGATTGCGATGATCGATGAATTCCAAGATACCGACCCACTGCAATATAGTATCTTTAGCCGTATTTATGTCGACTATCCGCAAAGCGGTCTGTTCATGATCGGAGATCCTAAACAAGCGATCTATGGTTTCCGCGGTGCAGATATTTTTACTTATATTAAGGCGCGTAAGCAAGTTAGTGCTCACTACACTCTAGGCACCAATTGGCGTTCAAGTGCTGATGTTGTTGGTGCTGTAAACCAAGTGTTTGCTACTCCTGACAGCGCCTTTATTTATGATCAAGATATCCCATTCTTATCTGTTAAAGCGAGCCCTAACGCAGAGAAGCGTCAGTGGAAAATGAATGGTGATACTCAACCTGCGATGACCTTTTGGCTGCAAGAAGCTGAAGATAAGCCATTGCCTAAAGGCGAATATCACGCTGCGATGGCTGAAGCAACTGCGAGCCAAATTCAAACTATTTTAACCGCCTCGCAAAACAATCAAGCGCATTTTTATACCGGTAAAGAAGACAGTGATAAAGCACCACAGCCAATTAAAGCGGGTGATCTTGCGGTGTTGGTTCGAACAGGTAGCGAAGGTCGATTAGTTAAAGATGCTCTATCGCAACAAGGCATTGCAAGTGTGTACTTATCGAACCGAGATAGCGTGTTTATCAGCCCTGTTGCCCAAGATATACAGCGTTTGCTGCAAGCAGTATTAACTCCAGAAAACGACCGAGCACTCCGAGCCAGTTTGGCCTCCGAATTGTTTGCATTGGATGCCGCTTCTTTGGATGAATTAAATAACGATGAAGTGGTGTGGGAAAATGCGGTCAATGAATTCCGCGAGTACCGTAAATTATGGCAACTACGTGGTGTACTACCGATGTTGCGTAGTGTGATGAGTAAACGTCATGTCGCTGAGCGCTTACTTGAAGAAGAAAATGGTGAGCGTTCACTCACTGATTTAATGCACATCGGTGAGTTATTGCAGCAAGCAAGGCAAGAGTTAGACAGCGATTACGGTTTATTGCGTTGGTTAGCCGAGTCTATTTCTGATGCGCAAAACGGTTTGGGTGGCAGCGATGATGAAATCCAGCGTTTAGAGTCTGAGCGTAATTTGGTTCAGATCGTTACTATCCATAAATCTAAAGGTCTGGAATATGACCTCGTATTTTTACCCTTTGTTGCCAGCTATCGTGAAGCGAGTGAAGGTAAATATTATGACCATGAAACAGATACGACTGTCCTTGATATCACCAATAGTTCCACAGCATTAGCACAAGCCGATAAAGAACGTTTAGCCGAGGATTTACGCCTTATTTACGTGGCTTTAACTCGTGCGGTTTACGGCTGTTTCATTGGAATGGCACCACTGAGAAAAGGTCGTTCTACTAAAGAGCCTACTGGTGTTCATTTGAGTGCGATGGGCTATTTGATTCAAAACGCGCAAGAACTCGGTATTGCAGAGCTAGGGCAGAAACTTCATGCCATGGAACAAGCTAACCCTTCAATTGTGTTAGCCGATGTTCCTACCGCACATGAGTATCCATTTGTTGCTTTAGAAGAGGAAGAGGAGCAACTGCAAGCTAAGGAGCTCCAAGCTCATATCGATAGAAATTGGCGGATCACCAGTTATTCTGGGCTCGTTAAGCAGGGTTCTCATGGCTCTACATATGACGCGGTTATAGAAGTCTCGGGTTTTGATATTGACTCGGCAGAAGAACAAGACGAACTGGAATTATTAGAACCTGAACGTTCTATCTTCACTTTCCCTCGTGGTGCAAGGCCAGGCACGTTTCTACATACATTATTTGAAGACGTTGAATTTACCGAGCCAGCAACGAGCGAGAGCAATACCCGGGTGATCACTCAACTACTTGAATCTGAGCAATATGAGCAAGAGTGGTTGCCAGTATTACAGCAATTAGTCGATACGGTACTTAATACTCCTCTAGATGGTAAGCGCCTCAAGCTTAGTGAAAAAGGAGCGAGCCAGCGTTTAGTTGAAATGGAATTCTTATTGCCGATTGAAGTGCTTACTTCATCTGCATTGAACAGAGTGATTCAATATCATGATCTTTTGTCTGCAAAAGCGGGCGATCTTGGTTTTCATACCGTTCAGGGAATGTTGAAAGGTTTTATCGATTTAGTCTTTGAACATGAAGGTAAATACTACGTACTTGATTGGAAATCTAACCATTTAGGCGACGATGTCGCTATTTATCATGGAGATAACCTAAAAGCGGCGATGGCCGATCACCGTTATGATCTTCAATATCAAATCTATGCATTGGCGCTACACCGTTTTTTACGTAGCCGTATTGCTGATTACGATTACGAGACTCACTTTGGCGGGGTCTATTACCTATTTCTACGTGGTATTGATGGGCAATCTCAGCAGGGAATATTTTCAGCGAAGCCAACGTTAGCGCTATTAAATGAAATGGATCAGCTGATAGATGGTGAACAAATCAACCGAAGTACTGCCACTCTTGATGATAACGAAACTGGGCAAATGGGGCTTATATAATGAACTTAGATCTTCAATCCGCAGCTCTGTTAGATGTACTGAAAGCATTGGCCGCTAAAGGTGCTATTCGTCAGTTGGACTATCAGTTTGCACGTTTCATTGCCCAGCAGTCTCCAAATAATAGTGATGAACTTGGTTTTATTGCAGGTGTGATCAGTAGCGAGCTTGGTAAAGGGCACATTTGTATTCAGCTAAAACAATCCCATGGTGAACTGGTCGATATGGCTGCAATGCTAGGTTTATATGGTGACGCAGCATTAATGCTAAACCAGAGACTTATTCAATGTGATTGGCAATCAATACTTACGAGTTCAGTGTTGGTAGGGCAAAGCAGTGGTGAAGCTAAACCAATCATGTTCGATGGCACGCGAGTGTATTTACAGCGCTACTGGAACTACGAAGTAGTACTAGCGAACACGTTGAACCGTTTAAGTGCCCCCGTTGAATTTAGTGCTCAGCAAAAAGAGAAGTTAACTGAAACACTCAATCATCTATTTGCGCGTAGTTATCATTTTTTGTTTAACGCTCTAGCTAAGTTACTGGCTTCAGGCAAAAGCTCGCAAGTTCTAAGGCAGCAGTTAGTATGTGACCATTTAGATGTGGTGGCCGAGAGTGGCTTAGATTGGGCAAGTATTGATGCTCAGCTGCAAGCTGCGACTCAAGTTTCAGATCTTGACGTTTTGGATTCACTGGTACCAAACTCTGTTTGCTTGAATTGGCAGAAAGTAGCGGCAGCCGTTGCTCTAAGCCGCCGTTTCGCTGTGATTTCTGGTGGGCCGGGTACAGGTAAAACCACCACAGTAACCAAATTGCTTTCAGCTATGGTTGAGCAGTCGATTGGTGAAGGGCGGATACCGACCATTAGGCTGGTGGCACCGACGGGTAAAGCTGCGGCTCGATTAACTGAGTCGATAGGTAAAGCGATTGAGCAATTACCGTTATCTCCAGAGGTAAAAGCGAACATACCAACAGAGTCGAGCACTTTGCACCGATTATTAGGTGCGATCCCTAATCGAGCTGAGTTCCGTCATAACCGCGATAATTTGCTGCACTTGGATATTCTGGTGGTGGATGAAGCGTCTATGGTCGATTTATCTATGATGTATAAGCTTGTGGATGCGCTACCAGACCATGCTAGATTGATTTTATTGGGTGATAAAGATCAATTGGCTTCGGTAGAGGCTGGGGCTGTTCTTGGTGATATCTGTTCATTCAACCAAGTTGGTTATAGCGCTAATCAAGGGAAATTAATTTCACAACTTACAGGGTTCTCATACTTACCGACAGCAAACAGCGATCGCCAGGTGCGCTCTCCTGCTATTGCCGACAGTTTATGTATGCTGCAAAAGAGTTACCGTTTTGATGCTCGTTCAGGTATTGGACAGCTGGCTAAGGCGATCAATTCAGGTTTCGTTCAGCACGTGGATAAAGTGCTGGGTTCTGGTTTTCCTGATATTGAAAACCACCCACTATCGAGTGATAGCTACAATGTCATGCTGAAAACTCTGGTTGCTGAATATGGGCACTATCTGGAGCGAATGGACACGCTTAAACAGAAAGAAGAAAGCCAGGAAGATAAAGCAAAGGAAGTGCTGAGTTTATTCAGTCGTTGCCGACTCTTATGTGCGATTCGAGAAGGGGATTTTGGTGTTTCCGGTTTGAACACGCGTATTGAAAAAGCGTTGTCTGCAAGAAGAATGATCGTGACGAATGATGAGCTTTGGTATCACGGTCGACCAGTCATGGTCACTCAGAATGATCACGGACTTGGTTTATACAATGGTGATATCGGGATTTGCATGTTGGATTCAAGTTCACAGGACGAGACGCCACGTCTTAAGGTGTATTTTGAACTTCCTGATGGTAGCGTGAAAGCCATTCTACCAAGTCGTGTTCCAGAGCATGAGACGGCTTATGCGATGACAATCCACAAATCACAAGGCAGTGAATTTGATCTTACTTTGATGATTTTGCCTCCCGATTTTACGCCAATATTAACCCGAGAACTCATTTACACGGGCATTACTCGCGCCAAAAATAACCTGATGATGTTTTGTGATAATTCAGTGTTAAAGCGTGGAGTGAAGGTTCGAACTGCCAGGGAGAGTGGTTTAGTTAGCCGTTTAGCTGAATAGCTTAAAAGTGGTATTTTTAGGATTATTGATTTAGATGCTAAAAGATAACCATCCCTGGTTATCTGTTACTTTAGGTGTTCAAGTTACGCTTCGCTTGGCGTGAACACCTGAGTAAATGATATTTTGTTTATCTTGTATTGCTGCTGACCATCGAGAATAAATTTCTTTAGGTGGTCACTGACCGGAAATACACAGTGGACATCAAGTCCTTCCAAGAAGTGGTTATCAGCCATATCCCAAAAACTTTGAAGCGAATTACAAATAATGGTTCTCATATAGACGTTGCTCTATTGCTTATTAWTGTTAATTTCTGATATTCAATTTAGTGCTTTGAAATCAAAAATTAATCGGTTTAGCAATCCGTGCGAGGCCAGTTCATTCCTTAATGATGAACTGCGATCTTCACTCAATCTAGCGCTGAACTAAGAATCGAGTGAATTCTATACAATGTTGATTATGAGTGAAAGTGCTTATTTAAAAATTTACAGTGAGCAAACGATTAGTTTGATATTAAATGTGTGTCATATTTGAGAACTCAGTAAGTAATAGTGCTAGACGTCCAAAACAAGAATCTTAGATTTACGTTGAAAATTATATAACCCTTGCTTTTCCATCGGCAGAGACTCCACACCAACTTCATAGAACCCTTGCTCTCGGAACCAGTGAAGACTATGAGTGGTAAGCACGAAAATCTGGTCAATATCTCGGGATTTTGATTGATGTTTCATGTAGTCCAGCAGAAGTAAGCCGCGATTCCCATCTCGATAATCAGGGTGAATGGCGACGCAAGCCATTTCTGCCATATGATCTTGAGGATAAGCATAAAGTGCAGCACAACCTATGATCAGGCCATCTTTTTCGATAATAGTGAAACGATGTATCTCTTGTTCGAGTTGCTCGCGAGATCGTCTTACTAAGATCCCTTGCTCTTCCAATGGGCGAATGAGATCAAAAATACCGCCGATATCATCGATCTGGGCTTGGCGAACTTGCTCTGCACTCGCCATAACAATTTGAGTACCGATACCATCGAAAGAAAACAGCTCCTGGATTAATGCTCCGTCGACTTTATAGCTGATCAGGTGGCAGCGAGGTACGCCTGCTCGACAGGCTGAAACCGCACCTTTTAGAAATCGTAAAGTCCCTGAACTATGATCTTGGGTTGGGTCTAGAGATTCAGTGAGATTGGAAAGAATCTCTTGAGCATCTTTCGGAAATAGCTCGGCAATCGCATTTCCGTGTTCGTTAATAATGCCTTGCTCTGAACAAAACCCAATTAACTTGTCAGCGTTAAGACGAATGGCAACTTGCGTTGCGACTTCTTCGGAGGGTAAGTTAAAGCATTCTCCGGTAACTGAACTTGCGATAGGGCCTAACAAAACGATAGAGCCTTGATCTAGCGTGCGGTTAAGACCTTCTATATCTATTCTACGAATACGGCCACTGTGGCAATAGTCGGTGCCATCGTCTATACCTAATGGTTGTGCAATGACGAAATTACCACTCATCACATTGAGCTGAGTACCAGCCATTGGAGTATTGTTTAAACTCATTGATAGTGAGGCTGTGATCGACAGTTGTAACTGACCTGAGGCCTGCATAATTAGGCCAAGAGCATGCTCATCAGTGACTCTAATGTTTTTGTGATAGGGTGTATGGCAATCTTGTTTATCTAGTAATTGATTGATTTGAGGGCGCGCGCCATGCACTAAAACAATTTTGACACCTAAGCTATGAAGTAATGCTATATCATTAATAATATTGCTGAAATTCTTATCTGCGTAGGCTTCGCCACCTAACATGATCACCATGGTCTTTCCTCGGTGAGCATTTACATAAGGTGTCGATTGTCTGAATCCTTTAACGAGAGCAGTATTTCTTATTTTCACAATTTATGTTCTTTATTGTTTATTTATACTTAAAATTAGCATTTTTATTCAAATGTAAGCAAGGTGTTTTTTGGAATGCAGCGCAAAGTATTATAATTGGTACTTTATTCCGTAAACTTTATATGTATAGAATGGCGTTGACCCCCTGTATATAGTGTTTCGAATGCAAGCATCTGTGAAAAAAAATAAGATTGATGAGGTGACAAGTAACCTCTATAACCAAGATGAAAAGCCTAAGAAAGCGAATAAGAGAAAAGCTATAGAGAGAGCTTTGATGTTTTTGGCTATCGGTGGAACAGTGCTAGCGATAACTTTGTTTGGTGATCTGTTTAATCGAGTGTTTGATATTGGCCCACCCAAGAGTGTCATTTATGGTACTTGGGTTGAACAGAAGGTTGCTCATTACGCCACGGAAAAATTTGTCGTAAGTGAACATGGCATCACTATTGATGGCTCAGTAGTCGCAACAAGTTTTGAGTTTGACGGCTCTCACTTTTCGTATACGTCGGGTGATCAGGTCGTGCGTTTTCGTATGACTACGCGTGATCATTCGGAAATGGTCTTAGACTCAAAGACTGCCCACTATACCCCTGTATTTAAGTTGGAAGGCAAAAGTACTAAAGCATTGAGGTAGTAAGTGGTTGTCTTCCCAACATTTGATACAAAGTTAGAATTGAGTTCTTAGCCAGAGTTTGTCATTCTCGCCCTACAGAACTTTTAGGAAGACTCTCGTGATAAAAAAACTGTTCCCTCTAGTAGCCGCCGGGCTGCTGTTTGGCTGCGCGCAACCAACAGAACGTGCACAGCAATATATGGATGAAGAATTCGCTCAAACTCTCAATAAAACTGAGCAAATCCAGTCGAATAAGCCGCGTGATTACACGACCTTTTCTAAGCAAGCGGAACAAGTTATTACCCGCTCGCCTTCAATGGCAAAAATCTACCAGCCTCTTTATGAGCAACTTGAAGAGTGGGCGCTGCAAAGTGGGGACCCTGCTGAGTTAGCTAACTTTGGTGTCGAAGCCGCACAATTTGGTGGTGGTGATAGTAAAGGTAATGTTCTTTTTACTGGTTACTTTTCACCAGTAATGGAATTGCGCCATGAAGCCAACGAAGAATATCGATTCCCTGTCTACTCATTACCTGAATGCTCTCAAGACTGTCCGACCCGTGCTCAAATTTATGATGGGGCTTTAGAAGGTAAAGGGCTAGAACTCGGTTATGCATCAAACAGGATTGACCCTTTCATTATGGAAGTGCAGGGCAGTGGTTTTGTGCATTTTGAAGATGACGACACATTAGAGTATTTTGCTTATGCTGGTAAGAATAACAAGGCTTATGTGAGTATTGGCCGAGTTCTGATTGAGCGTGGTTTAGTCCCACGTGAAAAGATGTCTTTGAAAGCGATTAAAGAGTGGGTTCTTGCGAATGACCCTGAAGTGGTGAAAGAACTACTTGAGCAAAACCCGTCTTTCGTCTTCTTTAGTTCTAGAGAGGATTTATCGGTAATGGGAACTGCGGGTATTCCATTGCTTCCAATGGCAGCGGTTGCTGGTGACCGTTCTATTCTCCCTATGGGAACGCCTATTCTTGCAGAAGTGCCTTTATTAAATGCAGACGGCACGTGGAGTGGTGCGCATCAACTTAGATTACTATTGGTCTTAGATACTGGTGGAGCTGTGAAACAGAACCACTTGGATTTATACCATGGTATGGGGCCTAGAGCAGGAACAGAGGCCGGCCACTATAAGCACTTTGGTCGAGTATGGAAATTAGGCTTGAATGGTGGTGCAACCGCGGCACCTTGGGCTTTGCCACCAGAGAAACAAGAATAGCTTTCAGGCTTTTCCCAAATGCTAGACTTTTTATTCAAGAGTGCGTATAAAACGCACTCTTCTTTTTCTATCGACCTCAATTGGACGACACTATGCGTGAATTAACCTCTCCAGCTTCTGAAAACTATGACCAACGTTTTGGTGGGACTCGCCGACTTTATGGCAATAGTGAAGTTGAGATATTACGTGCTGCGCATGTGTGTGTTATCGGTATTGGTGGCGTGGGTTCGTGGGCTGTTGAAGCTCTAGCTCGTTCAGGCATAGGCGAACTAACGCTGATAGATATGGATGACGTATGCGTGACTAACAYTAACCGTCAAATTCATGCAATGTCAGGTACGGTGGGTAAAAGTAAAATTGAAGTAATGGCAGAGCGAGTTAAGCTTATTAACCCTGAATGTAAAGTTAACTTGATAGATGACTTTATTGGCCCTGACAATCAGTCTGAATACTTGTCTAAAGAGTTTGATTATGTTTTAGATGCCATCGATAGTATGAAGGCAAAAGCGTCTTTATTAGCGTACTGTCGAAGTAATAAAATCAAGGTCATTACGACGGGTGGGGCTGGTGGTCAAATGGATCCAACCCAAATCCAAATTGCCGATTTAACTAAGACGATTCAAGATCCTTTAGCGAAAAAGCTGAAAGATACTTTGCGTCGTCACCATAACTTCCCAAAGAATCCTGCGCGTAAGTTTGGTATCGATTGTGTATTTTCTACAGAACACCTGAAATACCCACAAGCGGATGGAAGTGTATGTGCAACGAAAGCAACCGCAGAAGGTCCAAAACGTATGGATTGTGCGAGTGGTTTCGGCGCTGCGACTGTAGTTACAGCATCATTTGGTTTTGTGGCTGTTTCTCGTATTCTTGAAAAGCTTATCCAAAAGCATAAAAAATAACTATTGGTGACACTTATGACGCAATCTGTATCGACTTCGTTTCCTAGCTCACCGTTTGGTCAAGATATCACTAGCGCTGATATTGTTGCCACTATGCAGCAGCTCTCGGGCTGGGAAGATCGCTATCGCCAAGTTATTCAGTGGGGGAAAAAGCTTCCTCAAATGCCAGAAGAAATGAAAAGTGATCAAGTGGTGGTTGCTGGATGTGAAAGCCAAGTATGGCTTGTGGCACAAATTAAAGGCGGAGTTTGGCATTTCTGTGCTGATTCAGATGCACGAATTGTTCGAGGTTTAATTGCACTGGTGATGGCAGCATTTGATGGTAAAACCTCGGCTCAAATTCAGGCGTTTAATATTGATGAGTACTTTGAAAAGGTGGGGCTGATTGCTCATTTAAGTCCTTCTCGTGGTAATGGTTTAAAGGCTATTGTGGCTCAAATTCAAGAGCTGACTGCTTAATGCAAAAAGGGTTGATGCTTAACATCAACCCTTTTAAATTTTTCTCTACAACATATCTACCGCTTTCTCTATCGCGGCAATGAGCCTGTCGACATCATCCAAGTTGTTATAAACCCCAAAAGATATTCGTACTGTCCCTTTGACGTTCAATGCATCCATTAAAGGATGAGCACAGTGATGACCAGCTCTTACTGCAATGCCTTGTTGATCAAGTAGTGTCGCGATATCTTGGTGATGAACACCTTCCATTACGAAAGTCAGTACACTCGCATTGGGTTGATAGCCAAGAATATTAATGTCTTCCAATTGGCTAAGAGCATTATAGGTTTTGGTTTGCAACTGATGTATATGCGCTTCAATGGCTTGTTGATCAAATGTTTGTAACCATTCAATTGCTGTCGCTAAGGCAATCGCTCCGGCAACATTGGGTGTTCCTGCTTCAAATTTTCCAGGTAGTTCAGAGTACGTAGTTCCAGAGAAAGATACTTTCTCGACCATTTTCCCACCACCGTGCCATGGAGGCATAGCCTCAAGTAATTCTAACTTTCCATAGAGCACGCCGATACCTGCTGGTGCGTATAACTTGTGCCCGGAAAACACGTAGAAATCGGCATCAAGCTTGGTGACATCGACCGCTTCATGGACGATTCCTTGCGCACCATCCACGACGACCACTGCGCCGACTTGATGTGCTTTTTCTATGACTTGTTCAATCGGTTGTCGAGAGCCAGTAACATTAGTAACTTGTGCAAGTGCGACGATTTTTGTCTTATCTGATAACAACGAGTTATATGCACTCATATCGAACAGGCATTCTGGTGTCATAGGCACTTTGACGACTTTAGCCCCTGTTTGCTCAGCAACAATTTGCCAAGGTACGATATTGGCGTGGTGCTCCATTTCACTAATCAGAATTTCATCACCAGCTTGTAATGTATTTCTAGCATAGGTTTGAGCGATTAAATTGAGAGCTTCGGTTGCGCCACGAGTCCAAATGATTTCTTTTGGTGAGGATGCGCCTATAAATTCCGTAACGCATGCTCGTGCTGCTTCAAATTGGCTGGTTGCTTGCGCTGTTAAACTGTGGCTGCCACGGTGAACATTGGCATTTTGTTTAGAGTAATACTGACTGATCGCATTTATCACGACTTGAGGCTTTTGAGTCGTGGCTGCACTGTCTAAATAAATCAGAGGTTGTTGGTTCACCTCTTGCTTAAGTGCAGGAAACTGTTCGCGAATGTGGCTTATATCAAGCATTACTATTACCTAAATATTTTTAGTCGTTTGAGAGTGATTTTAACATGGTTATAGAGTCTGGTTATTAGTCTAACCAATTTTGTTCTTGCTGCTTTATTTGATTATAAAGCGCGGTATTAACTGGCACTGATATGCTGTGCTTAGTAGCTATTTTGATTAGGTAGCCAGTGATGAACTCAATCTCAGTCGGGCGCTGGAAGTGGATGTCTTGCTTCATCGAAGAGTTATTGGCCGATGTGGTATTAATGACATTATAGATACTTGAATGAAGCTGCTGATAATCACATTGAATATGTTCGGCATTCATTACTTGAACGAGTTCGCGAATGACTGCACTTAGCTGCCCAGAGTATTCTTGATTAGCAAGCTCGCCATTTTTGACCTGATTTAGACCCGTTAGAGGGTTAATCGCGCAGTTTATCGCAAGCTTAGTCCACAGTGCTGTTTGAATCTTTGAGTTCCATACAACTTCAGGTAGCGCGTGATTGAATACATTAACTAAAAACTGACATTGGCTTCCTTTAGCATTAAATGAGCCCAGTTGAGTTTGCCCCATACCGGTATGGTTTACGTTGTCACTAGATGGCTTGAAAGCTGCTTGCGTTGTCGTAGCAATAACAACAGGGCGATCGGCAAGTGAATGCTCAATTGAGTCGAGAGCCCCCATACCGTTATGCATAAATACTAAAATAGCGTCAGGGTGGATGTTTTTTAAAAGGGGAGCGATAGCACTTTCGACTTGCCAAGCTTTAACGGTTACGAGGACTAGATCCGCCGCTTCAAGGTTTTGAATATTATTGTTATTGAAGGCTATTGCTTGCTCTTCATCTAATGACAGTAATGTCGAAGGAGAAGTACTGCGACTCCATAGAGAAACAGAGTGGCCTGCTTTTGATAGTTTTACTGCCCAAAGGGAACCAATTGCTCCTGGACCAAGTATGGTGATATTCATAGCTCTACCCCTTTGATAGCGATAGCGGCAAGGATAACGAGCTAGAAAATGAAAGCAATAAAAAATGGCGCCTGAAGGCGCCATTTAGAAAGTTTTCTTAGAAGCTCTATTAGAACTTGTAAGTAGCTGCGAAGTAATGACCTACACCGCTTGATTCAAATGAGCTAGAGTCTTTAATACCATATACATCGCTGTAAAGTTTTAGACCGTAACCTACAGCAAACTGATCGTTGTGCCAGTAGATACCGTTGAACATAGAACCACCGCTGCTTGCTGAGCTGTATTCGTCTTTCATACCGAATTGGTAATCTAGGTAACCTTGGTAAGCAATGAATGAACCATTTTCGAAGTTAACGAATGGTTTGAACCAGTTAGTAGATAATTGGTAACCGTTCCAATCTTTCTGGTTTAGGTCGTAGTTTGCGTAAAGGTTGAATTGCATTTTACCAAACCAAGGAACCATAACGTCAGAGCCAAGACCAATCATAGATTGGTAGCCTGGGTTTTTCTCATCGTAAGTTGGATTACCGTTTGCATCAGGTTTGTTTAAGTCAATCTTATGCTCAGCACCACCATCGATCACTGTATAGTTCGCGATGTAAAGCTCTTGAACTGGGCCGAAAGAAAGGTCTTTACCTGTTAGGCCGTCTAGAGACATACGTGGAGCAAGTTTCAAGAACAACTGGTCTGAACCAGATTTGTCGCTGCTGTCGCTGTCAGTTAAGTTGAATACATCAATGTAGCCGTATAGATCGAAAATTCCAGAACGACCACCAAACTCCATTTCTAGGTAAGTATGATCAGCGTTACCTGGCTTTTCGTTAACTGTATGCATGATATTAAATTGCATCCAGTTGTAATCATTCTTGTGAGTATCGCCGTCAGAATAGTCAGCAGCCATAACTGGAGCAGAAGTTGCTGCAAGTAGGCCAAGAGTTAAAAGTGATTTACGCATAATGGAACTCTCTATGTTGTAATGGTTTCTTATCACGCTTATCCATGCGTTCTATCGAATCTGTCCGAATTGGGCGCATAATAACGATTTAAATCTCAATTAAAAGTGATAAGACCCAGTAAATTTCATAAATTGAGTGATCTAGATCTTCTTTTTTATTTTTCTTATGGAACTTTTTGTTTGTTGCATTTTATTGCTTAATAAATGTGATCTTAATCGTTTGCTTTATCGGTTTTTTAAGTTTTATGCTTATCGATTAACCAACAGTTTTAGTTAGTAAGCTTGGTTAATCAAAATAATGCATATATAAACATTAAAAATATGACATCAACCAACCATCTTTTTTGTTGATGGTTATAGGGGCGGGTGGGAATGTGACAGAAATAAAAAAGGCTTGGAAATTTCCAAGCCTTCTCATCTATAGCAGGTAAATAAGGATTAAACGTTTAAATTACTCTGTGACTTTCTTATTACTGACTTCTTCGTCTGTCTTACTTTTGGCCTTTTCTAAAAGGTCGGTGAAGTAATGACGTAAAGAGTAAAGCATAATCAAACTTGGGATGACCATGAAAGAGGTGAGAATAAAGAACGTTGACCAATCATTAAGGTAGTCGACCAATTCGCCACTGAACGATGCCAAGGTTGTTCGACCAAAATTACCAAGGGAAGCGAGTAAGGCATATTGTGTTGCCGAGAATGCCTGGCCCGTTAGTAAGGTTAGGAAAGAAACGAATGCAACGGTAGAAAATGCGGTGGTAAAGTTATCTACAATGATCGTCGCTAAAAATAAGTGTTCATTTGGACCTACTTTCGCAATCCATGCAAACATCAAATTACTAGCTGCCATAGCAATACCGCCGATCATTAATCCACGGACAATACCAAACTTCACATTGAATACACTGCCTAGCAAAGTAAAGAAGATCGTAGCTCCCCAACCAATTAACTTGGAGTAATGTCCTATCTGTTCGTTACTGAACCCCACTTCTTTGTAGAAAGTAATCGACATCCGACCAAGAAATGCTTCACCGATTTTAAATAGGAAGACAAACAGCAATAAAGTAATGGCGACTTGCACACCATTTCGTTTAAAGAAGTCATAAAATGGTTCAATTACCGTTACGCTGAACCAAGCGGCAACCTTAGAGCCAACAACTTGACTATGTCTAGCTTCCGCCTGCTGCTGTAATGCTTCTCGCTGAGTTTTTGGTTCTTTAACCAGTAACGTAAATAGCATCAAAATCCCGACGATACCTGCCATACCAAAATAGACACCGTTCCAACCGATTGAGTCTGCATTGACGAAAGCAAGGTAGCCCGGAAGTGAGTAGCCAGTCCACCAACCAATAACAGCCATAGCTGATGCTTGAGGTAACTTGGTTGATTCCGATTTAGGGAAGGTATCAATACGGTAAGCATCAATCGCGATATCTTGAGTTGCCGAAGCTATCGCAACACCCAATGCCAACATAGAAGTGAACATTAGATCGTTCGCCGGGTTAACCCCTGCTATGAATAACGTACAAACCAGTACTACGGATTGACATAAAAATATCCAACTACGACGTTGCCCTAATACGGCGTGGAGAACGGGCAGTTTTACTCGGTCGACAAGAGGTGCCCAGAGGAAGTTAATCGCATAAACAGCAAATACACTGCCGAAATAACCAATTGCAGCACGTGTTAAGCCTGCATCTTTTAGCCAACCGGACATGTTAGAGCCGATAAGAACCCATGGAAAACCACTTGAGCAACCTAACATAAATACCCAGAGTAACCGTTTGTCTAGGTAGCTTTTAAAAGTTTGCATCCATGAAAGGGGCTGAGTGCCAGATGACATAAGAACACGTCCTTGTAAGAGAGAAACGCCCCAAGAAAGCTTGAGGCGTGAAGTGTATTATTTTAGGAGGGTTACTTTCGTAATAACAATAGCTTCGGCTGGAACATCAGCCATACGACCAACATTTCGTGTTGGTTTAGTCGCCATATCCTGAACGACCTCGAAACCGTTAGATACTTTACCGAATACGGCATAACCAGGCGGTCGTTGCGTTGCATCTAGAAAGTTATTGTCATTAAGGTTGATGAAAAACTGACGAGTCGCTGAATCTGGATTATTAGTGCGCGCCATTGCGATTGTCGCAGTAGCATTAGCTAAACCATTTGAGCCTTCATTTTTAATTGGCGCGTAAGTTGGAAGGCGATTCATTTCTTTATCAAAACCACCACCTTGTGCCATAAACCCCGGAATTACACGGTGGAATTGGCTACCAACATAACTACCATCTTCAACATATTTTATGAAGTTTGCGACTGAAATAGGTGCTTTTTCTTGATTGAGCTCTACTGTGAATGAACCCAGTGTTGTTTCAAACACAACTTTAGGTGCAGACCAAGATGCAAAGCTTACGAAGAGTAGGAGAGGCGTTAATAAACGAAGCATTAGAAACGTTCCTTCATGTAGTTTTGAAGCTCTTTATCGTTGGCAATTTCTTCAAATACTAGATTAATTACATCATTTAGTACTTTTTCAATCTCTTCATTTGAAGCGCTTAGAGTACCTGAACGTTGAGCAACACCGTTGAATGTTTTTACTAGTTTGCCTTTCGGCGTTTCAGCAGTCACTTCAACCGTTACTTTGCCGTCCATTTCGTTTTCCATGATGCTGTGCTTCACGGTTACTAATGCTTCTTGAATCTCTAATACAACAGAGTTTTCGCTATTTACGCTGCTACGGTAGCCTTGAGACTGCAATTGCTGCGCTAGGATATTCTCTAATGTAATGCGCATGTTTTGCTTAGGGTGAATAGGTTCTATGTTTGAGCGGCCGCTATCAACAAGAGCTACGTACTGAGCCGCACGAACATCTTTACTGGTTAAAGTAAACGTTGCTGAATCGACCAGGTTGCTAGAACTTAATGTAGCCGTAGGCATAATGCTAATTTGTTCTTGTTGAGGCGCTGCACAAGCTGTCAATAAAGCCATTGAAGCTGCTAAAACCAGTTTTTTCATTCTCATATCCTTTTTAAGTGCACTATAGCTACATATATAAAAGCTAGGTATTGAATGCTGGTTTATACGTAGCTTTTATATGTCGCTTTCGGCTAAATTTGTAGCCAAATATCAGTTGGTTATTTGTTAAAGTTAGCAGGTTCTCTTGTCGCTTGTAAAATCTCAAATTTTTGATTTAATTCAAGAGTCTCCACATTTGCTTCACCAAACAATCGCGCTAGCTTTATATCGTATCCGAGGTGTCGGTTACCAATAACTATTAATTTGCCTCCATTGCTTAGAACATGCTTTGCATCACAGAACATTTGCCAAGCAATGTGATCTGTAATCGCTTGTTGCTGGTGGAATGGAGGATTACACATTACTAAGTAGGTACTGTTCTTTTTAAAACCGTCTAGACAGTTATTGGCAATGAATTGGAAATTTCCGTCTTCGCCAAGGTTATCCTTAATATTTTGACGAGCTGATTCAACAGCCATAAAACTTTCATCAACACATGTAATTCGAGCTTGTGGGTTTAGTTGGCTTGCCTTAACGCTAAGAACACCATTACCACAGCCTAGATCAATAATATGACGAAGCTCAGGATCTTGTGGGATATGTTCAAGCATATAACGCGCACCTTGATCTAATGCTTCCCCTGAGTAAACGTTTGGTAAATTCTTCAGGCGGATATCTTCGCCGTCAACATCCCACTCCACATAAGGTTCAACCGCATTAGGTTGGCAGTTTGGTGCAGAGAAAACTAAACGATGCTTTTTCTTTGCCAAAGAGGTGGTCGTTGTGCCCAAGTGTTTTTCAAACAAGTTTAAAGTTGATGTGTGGATTTCTTTAACTTTATTGACACCGATGACTTGGCAGCTTTCTGGGAGTGATTTACGTAATTGGCTCAATTGCCAAACAAGGTGACGATTCGTCTTTGGAATTTGCATCAAGACCAAATCAATACCATGTGGGATGTCATCCATTGTATTTAGGAAGTTAACGCGGCCAGATTGATTGCGTTGTAGATTCTTTAGCGCCCCACGGTGAGAAATAAACGAGTCACTCATCATGGTGACGTCGTGTTTCTCAGAGAACCAACAAGAGAGCGCACCAAAACTGTCGTTCAAAATTAGAATATGTTTACCAGCATCGAGATTCATTTCTTCTACATGGTTAATGATGTACTCATCACCAGCATCCCAAGCCTGAAGGGTTTCATTAGAACGCTTAGGAAAGCGATGTAAGGATAAATTTCTGCCGTGAAGGGAGAGTTCAGTTTTCATGATATTGGGGCACTTATATATAGGAAATAACTAAAGTATTGTCTCAAATGAAGCCGAAACAAGATAGAAGAAAGTGATGTCATGTAAGGTAGCGTACCAAATAAATTGTCGGACAGAGGGGGGCTTACCGTTTATACTGAGTCAAACGTAAGTGTGCTAGACAGCGAGGAATCAGCATGATCCAAGAAATCATAGAAACGAAACTACACAACGAATTAAACCCTATACACCTAGATGTTGTGAACGAAAGCTACATGCATAATGTCCCTGCTGGTTCCGAGAGTCACTTTAAGGTAGTCGTTGTAAGTGAAGCTTTTGAAGGACTTAGGCTTATTGCTCGTCATCGCAAGGTAAACCAAGTTTTATCTGAAGAGCTCGCAAATAATATTCACGCACTCTCAATGCACACTTTCACACGGGAAGAGTGGCAAGCTCAGTATGATTCGGTTCCTGAAAGCCCTATGTGTATGGGCGGTGGGAAAGGTTAAAATTAACTGACTGACGGTGGCAATAGCCACCGTTTTTGTATCTGTGTTCTTTTGGCCCATGCTCTGTTTAAAATTCGAAATTGAACAGAACATTATGAAAACAACTTAATCTATTAAATACCTATAATGAGTAGTGTTTTTATTAACAGTGTAACAACAAATTACAGTAGATTTGAGATTATGAAAAACTGTTTAGTCACTATGAACAAAAGGGTGATAATTGCTGCTTATCTGTGCGGCATGTCAAAGTTATGAATATTCTCTAGGCTAGACACTCCAATTCCTTCCAAATAAAACGGCTATTCAAGTTATTGGTCATGGCAACAAGTTCCCAAAAAATGCTAGACTACCGCACCTGATAAATCTCACTAAATGTTTGTGATGGATTTATTAATAGGATGTTGCGATTTTGATGTTTTAAACACATCGAAACCGGACACTGTAATGTCGTGTCTAGGAGTGAACTATTAACACTCCAAATTTACGCAATTAAAAGAATCTTTTTCCCGATAAAGTAGTGCAAGTGCGTATGATTACAATAAAGAAGGGTTTGGATCTTCCTATCGCAGGAACTCCATCCCAGGTGATTAATGATGGTAAGTCCATCACTAAAGTCGCCTTGCTTGGCGAAGAGTACGTTGGTATGCGTCCTACGATGCATGCTCGCGTTGGTGATGAAGTGAAGAAAGGCCAAGTTCTTTTTGCAGATAAAAAGAACCCAGGTGTTGTATTTACTTCTCCAGCAAGTGGTAAAGTTATTGAAGTGAACCGTGGTGCTAAGCGTGTTCTTCAATCAGTAGTGATTGAAGTAGCTGGCAACGAACAGGTTACTTTCAACAGCTTTGAAGCTAGCCAACTAGCAGGTTTAGACCGTGAAACGGTTAAAACTCAGTTAGTTGAGTCTGGCGCATGGACCGCTTTGCGTACTCGTCCGTTCAGCAAGGTTCCAGCTATTGAGTCTTCAACAAAGGCTATCTTTGTTACTGCGATGGATACTAATCCATTGGCGGCAGAGCCTGAATTGATTATTAGTGAGCAATCTGATGCTTTCGTAGCTGGCTTAGACATTCTGTCAACTCTGACTGAAGGCAAAGTTTACGTTTGTAAGAAAGGTACTAGTCTACCTCGCTCTTCTCAATCAAACGTTGAAGAACATGTATTTGATGGCCCTCACCCAGCAGGTCTTGCGGGTACGCACATGCATTACCTTTTCCCGGTAAATGCTGAAAATGTTGCGTGGAGCATTAACTATCAAGATGTTATTGCTTTCGGTAAGTTATTCCTTACTGGTGAAATCTACACTGACCGCGTTGTTTCTCTAGCGGGTCCAGTGGTTAACAACCCACGTCTAATTCGTACTCAAATTGGTGCTAGCCTTGAAGAGTTAACGGATAGTGAGTTGATGCCTGGTGAAGTTCGTGTGATTTCAGGTTCGGTTCTATCTGGCGTTGAGGCTACTGGCCCACACGCTTTCTTAGGTCGTTACCATCAGCAAGTTTCTGTTCTACGTGAAGGTCGTGATAAAGAGCTATTCGGCTGGGCTATGCCTGGTAAGAACAAGTTCTCTGTTACTCGTTCATTCCTTGGTCACCTGTTTAAAGGTCAGTTGTTCAACATGACAACGACTACAAACGGTAGTGATCGCTCAATGGTTCCAATTGGCAACTACGAACGCGTACTGCCACTAGACATGGAGCCAACTCTGTTGCTTCGTGATCTATGTGCTGGTGACGTTGATAGTGCACAAGCACTAGGTGCTTTAGAACTAGATGAAGAAGATCTAGCGCTATGTACCTTTGTATGTCCAGGTAAGTACGAGTACGGTCTGCTACTTCGTGAATGCCTAGATACAATTGAGAAGGAAGGGTAATTTTCATGGGCCTTAAAAAGTTTCTTGAAGACATCGAGCATCATTTTGAGCCAGGTGGTAAACATGAAAAGTGGTTTGCGCTTTACGAAGCCGCTGCGACTGTGTTCTACACGCCAGGTCTTATTACAAAGAAAAGCTCGCATGTTCGTGATGGCGTTGATCTAAAACGTATCATGATTATGGTTTGGCTTGCGGTATTCCCAGCAATGTTCTGGGGTATGTACAACGCAGGTGGCCAAGCTATCGCTGCACTTAACCATATGTATGCGGGTGCTGAATTAGTATCTGTTATCGATGGTAACTGGCACTACTGGTTAACTCAAATGCTTGGCGCTTCTTTAGGTGCTGATGCTGGGGTTGGCAGTAAAATGCTGCTAGGTGCGACATACTTCCTACCTATCTATGCAACGGTATTTATCGTTGGTGGCTTCTGGGAAGTTCTGTTCTGTATGGTGCGTAAGCACGAAGTAAACGAAGGTTTCTTTGTTACTTCTATCTTATTCGCGCTTATCGTTCCGCCAACACTTCCTTTATGGCAAGCAGCACTAGGTATTACCTTCGGTGTTGTTGTTGCTAAAGAGATCTTTGGTGGTACGGGTCGTAACTTCCTAAACCCTGCGCTAGCTGGCCGTGCGTTCCTATTCTTTGCATACCCTGCACAGATTTCTGGTGACGTAGTTTGGACTGCTGCAGATGGTTTCTCTGGTGCAACTGCTCTTAGCCAATGGGCTCAAGGCGGCGGTAGCGCTTTAGTGAACACTGTATCTGGCGAAGCTATTACTTGGATGGACGCGTTCATCGGTAATATCCCAGGTTCAATTGGTGAAGTATCGACACTAGCACTTATGATTGGTGCTGCATTTATCGTTTACATCCGTGTTGCGTCATGGCGCATCATTGCCGGTGTAATGATCGGTATGGTTGCAGTATCTACGCTATTTAATGTGATTGGTTCTGATACTAACGCAATGTTCAGCATGCCTTGGCACTGGCACCTAGTTCTAGGTGGCTTCGCATTTGGTATGTTCTTCATGGCGACAGACCCAGTATCAGCTTCATTTACCAACGGTGGTAAATGGTGGTACGGCATCCTAATCGGCGCAATGTGTGTAATGATCCGTGTAGTTAACCCTGCATACCCAGAAGGCATGATGCTTGCGATTCTATTCGCAAACCTATTTGCTCCTCTGTTTGACCACGTTGTAATCGAGAAGAACATTAAGCGGAGACTAGCGCGCTATGGCAAGTAATAACGATAGCATTAAAAAGACGCTGTTTGTTGTTATCGCATTGAGCTTAGTGTGCTCAATCATCGTTTCAACAGCTGCAGTCGTTCTTAAACCTAAGCAACAAGCTAACGCAGTTCTAGATCAGCAAACTAAGATCCTAGAAGTTGCGGGCATTGAGCTAGCGGGTGACGTTCCAGCGTTGTACGCAGAGAACATCGAACCTCGTCTAGTTGATTTCACTACTGGTGATTTCGTTGACGGAGATGCTGCTGCATACGACCAACGTAAAGCGGCAAAAGATCCAGCTCAGTCAATCAAGCTTTCAGCTGAAGATGACATTGCTAAGATCCTTCGTCGTGCTAACACAGGTACTGTATACCTAGTGAAAGATGGCGCTGAAACTTCTAAAGTTATCATCCCTGTTCACGGTAACGGCCTTTGGTCAATGATGTACGCATTCGTTGCGGTAGAAACTGATGGCAACACAGTTTCTGGTATCACTTACTACGAGCAAGGTGAAACTCCTGGACTTGGTGGTGAAGTTGAGAACCCAACTTGGCGTGCACAGTTCGTTGGTAAGAAATTATTCGACGAAAACCACAAGCCAGCTATCAAGGTAGTTAAAGGTGGTGCTCCTGAAGGTACTGAGCACGGTGTTGATGGCCTTTCTGGTGCAACACTGACCAGTGTTGGCGTACAAAACACATTTGACTTCTGGTTAGGTGAGATGGGCTTTGGTCCATTCCTAGCAAAAGTTCGTGACGGAGGTCTGAACTAATGTCTAGTGCAAAAGATATTAAAAAGAGCATTTTAGCGCCAGTATTGGATAACAACCCAATCGCGCTACAGGTTCTTGGTGTGTGTTCTGCTCTTGCGGTAACAACTAAGCTAGAAACAGCATTTGTTATGACTATCGCGGTAATGTTTGTTACTGCATTGTCTAACTTCTTCGTTTCTTTAATCCGTAACCACATTCCTAACAGTGTGCGTATCATCGTTCAGATGGCAATTATCGCATCATTAGTAATCGTGGTAGACCAAGTGCTTAAAGCATACCTATACGACATCTCTAAGCAGCTGTCTGTATTCGTTGGCCTTATCATTACTAACTGTATTGTAATGGGTCGTGCTGAAGCATTCGCAATGAAGTCTGCGCCAGTACCATCTTTCATCGATGGTCTTGGTAACGGTCTTGGTTACGGTTTCGTTCTTATCACTGTTGGTTTCTTCCGTGAGCTTCTAGGTTCTGGCAAGCTATTTGGTATGGAAGTACTACCACTAGTGAGCAACGGTGGTTGGTATCAGCCTAATGGCTTGATGCTTCTAGCACCTTCAGCATTCTTCCTAATTGGTTTCTTGATTTGGGCAATTCGTGTGTTCAAACCAGAACAAGTAGAAGCGAAGGGGTAAGGTAGTCATGGAACATTATATTAGTCTGCTAGTTAAATCGATTTTCATCGAAAACATGGCGCTTTCTTTCTTCCTAGGTATGTGTACATTCCTAGCGGTATCTAAGAAAGTTAAAACTTCTTTTGGTCTTGGTGTAGCGGTAGTTGTTGTACTTACCATCGCGGTACCAGTAAACAATCTTGTTTACACTAACATCCTAAAAGAAAACGCGCTTGTTGAAGGTGTTGATTTAAGTTTCCTTAACTTTATCGCATTCATCGGTGTTATCGCAGCACTTGTACAAATCCTAGAGATGGTTTTAGACCGTTTCTTCCCACCTTTGTACAACGCACTAGGTATCTTCCTACCGCTGATCACAGTTAACTGTGCAATCTTTGGTGGTGTATCTTTCATGGTAACGCGTGACTACAACTTTGCTGAGTCTGTTGTTTACGGCTTTGGTTCTGGTGTGGGTTGGATGCTAGCTATCGTTGCACTTGCGGGTATCCGTGAGAAGATGAAGTATTCAGATGTGCCTCCAGGTCTTCGTGGTCTAGGTATCACTTTCATCTCTGTAGGTTTGATGGCGTTAGGCTTTATGTCTTTCTCTGGTGTTCAACTGTAGGGTAAGCACCCGGTAATAAGGAATAACAAATGCAAAGCATTATTCTTGGTGTAGCGATGTTTACCATTATCGTATTGGTATTAGTTTTAGTGATCCTTTTCGCTAAATCTAAGCTAGTACCATCAGGTGACATCACTATCGCTGTAAACGGCGATCCTGAAAAGGCAATCGTAACTCAACCTGGTAGTAAGCTACTTGGTGCTCTAGCTGGTGCTGGCATCTTTGTATCTTCTGCTTGTGGTGGCGGTGGCTCTTGTGGTCAGTGTCGTGTGAAAGTTAAGTCTGGCGGTGGTGATATTCTACCGACTGAGCTTGACCACATCACAAAAGGCGAAGCTCGTGAAGGCGAACGTCTTGCATGTCAAGTTGCTATGAAAACTGACATGGAGATTGAACTGGACGAAGATATCTTCGGTGTTAAGAAGTGGGAATGTACTGTTATCTCGAATAACAACGAAGCTACTTTCATCAAAGAGCTAGCTCTTGCAATTCCGGAAGGTGAAGAAGTTCCTTTCCGTGCAGGTGGCTACATTCAGATCGAAGCTGAACCACATCACGTTAAATACGCTGATTACGATATTCCAGAGGAATACCGTGGTGACTGGGATAAGTTTAACCTATTCCGTTACGAGTCTATCGTTAAAGAACATTCAATCCGTGCTTACTCTATGGCTTCATACCCAGAAGAGAAAGGCATCATTAAGTTGAACGTTCGTATCGCGACTCCGCCGCCAAATAATCCTGACGTTGCTCCTGGTGTTATGTCTTCATACATCTGGTCTCTTAAAGAAGGCGACAAATGTACTATTTCTGGTCCATTTGGTGAGTTCTTTGCTAAAGACACTGACAACGAAATGGTATTCATTGGTGGTGGTGCAGGTATGGCGCCAATGCGTTCACATATCTTCGACCAACTTAAGCGTCTTAACTCTACTCGTAAGATGTCTTACTGGTATGGTGCGCGTTCTAAGCGTGAAATGTTCTACATTGAAGACTTCGACGGCCTAGCGGCTACGAACGAAAATTTCGTATGGCATTGTGCACTGTCTGATCCTCAACCAGAGGACAACTGGGACGGTTACACTGGTTTCATCCACAACGTATTGTACGAAAACTACCTGAAGGATCACGAAGCTCCTGAAGATTGTGAGTACTACATGTGTGGTCCACCAATGATGAACGCTGCTGTTATCGGCATGCTGAAAGATCTTGGTGTAGAAGATGAAAACATCCTACTAGATGACTTCGGTGGTTAATCCATTTAAGTGATTGATATTATGGCTGACTCCTACGAGTCAGCCATTTGTTTTTCTAAGATAGATTTTGCCAGTACAACGGCTTATATAAGAAAGAGTAAGGTGCTAAAAATACCTTTGTACTCTTATTTTTCCTTATATAAATCCTCAACATGAATAGGAGTAAGCAAGTGAGAATTTGGCTTGTTGCATTAACTTCTTTGATTTTTCTTGCTGGCTGTGAAAAGCCAATCGAGCAAGTGCATTTAAGTGGCCCAACAATGGGCACAAGTTACAATATTAAGTACATCAACGGTGATGAGTTTCCTGAATCTAAAGAAATTCATACTGAGATTGATCGCCTACTTGAAGAAGTAAATGATCAGATGTCGACTTACCGTGAAGACTCAGAGCTGAGCCGTTTTAATCAATACCGAGGTGCGAACGCATTCGAAGTGTCGGAACAAACTGCCACTGTAGTGAAAGAAGCGATTCGTTTGAACGGTCTTACTGAAGGTGCGTTAGATGTTACGGTTGGCCCATTAGTTAACCTTTGGGGCTTTGGCCCTGAAGCGCGCCCTGAAGTCGTACCAACGGATGAAGAGTTAGCAGCTCGTCAAGCAAAGGTCGGTATTCACCATCTGAGCATTGAAGGTAATAAGTTAACTAAAGATCTACCAAAACTGTATGTTGATCTTTCGACTATTGCGAAAGGTTGGGGCGTTGATGTTGTCGCTGATTATCTTGATTCAATCGGTATTCACAATTATATGGTAGAGATTGGTGGTGAAATCCGCTTAAAAGGTCTGAACCGTGAAAACGTCGGCTGGCGTATCGCGATTGAGAAGCCAAGTGTTGAAGAGCGTACCATTCAAGAGATCATCGAGCCGGGTGATATGGCGATCGCAACCTCTGGTGACTACCGTAACTATTTTGAGCGTGATGGTGTTCGTTACTCACACATCATCAACCCTGAAACAGGAAAACCTCTTCATCATAAAGTGGTTTCTGTAACTGTTTTAGATCCGTCTTCAATGACTGCAGACGGCTTATCTACTGGCCTTATGGTTCTAGGTGAGGAAAAAGGAATGGAAATCGCAAACCAACATAACATTCCGGTGTTCATGGTGGTAAAAACAGCAGATGGCTTTAAAGAGAYTGCTTCTGAAGCATTTAAGCCATACTTAGGTAAATAAGGTAAGCGAGAAAATTATGAATACATTTCTGATTACATTTGGTGTTTTTCTTACCGTAATCACAGCAATGTCGATTGGCTATATAATCCAAAAGAAAGTTGTGAAAGGTAGCTGTGGTGGTTTAGGTGCAGTTGGCATCGATAAGGTATGTAACTGTCCTGAGCCTTGTGACGCACGCAAAAAGCGTGAAGCACGTGAAGCGTACCGCGTTGAAAAACTAGCCGAACGTGAACAAAAAGAAGCGGCTTGGAATAAAGACCGCATCGCATAATCAGTAAAGTTATGAAAAAAAGCCATGGTGTTCAACCATGGCTTTTTTATGTTTGAAGAAATAAAACTTTAGTCTGCCGGGCTTATTGATAGAGCGGGAGGAGGGGGAATAGACTGGCTGATTGTTTGGTTTCTGCCATTTTCTTTCGCGATATATAACCTATCATCGGCGATCTTGATTTGTTCGTTTAGTGAACCCTCGAGGTCAGTAACACCAATACTAATGGTAATGTTGATGTTAGTGCCATTATGATTGATGTCAGCGTTCTCAATAAATTGCCTCATGTTATCTAACCTAGCCACAAACTCTTCATAGGGGCGACATGACTGAATGCAAAACTCCTCGCCCCCAAACCTCGTGACAATATCGTCAGAGAAATAAGCTTTCAGGGTTTTTCCCATAGCGACTAAAACGCAATCTCCACCATCATGCCCATAGGTGTCGTTGACTTTCTTGAAGTGGTCAATATCTAACATAGCAATGCTACGAAGTTCGCATGAATTACAATTTTGATTGAAAAGGAATCGGCGGTTCCATAATCCAGTGAGGGCATCTTCGTTAGCCATTTTATACAACTCACTCGCAGCTTCTTTCATATCAAGAAGTTGGTGTACGCGGCAGAAGAACTCTTCTTGGTTAAAAGGCTTATATAGGAAGTCATTGGCACCGGCTTTTAGAAAGCGGGCTGTCATGGTTCGATCATCACTGCCAGATAAGCCTAATATAGCAAGTTGGTTGCGATCTTGATGAACTCGAATATCACGAATCATCGAAATACCGTCTTTATTCGGCATGTCGTGATCTGTTATCACGAATGTTATGGATGGGTCTTTTTGTAGAATATCGAGTGCAACTTGGCCATCTTCAGCTTGAACTGTTTGGATATACTGATGCTCAAGCAATTGAACTACATAACGACGAACCACGGCTGAGTCATCGACAACAAGCGCTTTATGCTGCTGATTATTCGTGAGTCGATTTATTAGCGGTAATAAATAACTGACCGACGCCATACTGTCTTTAAGTATGTAGTCGAGGACTCCTTTGGCTAATACACTTTCCCGAACTTGATCGCTAAACATTGCTGTAAGCACAATGACTCGGTGATCATGTTTAAGAACAAGGTCGATGATTTCACCATCTTGTCCATCTGGTAAGCAGTAGTCGAGAACAGCACATAAAAAATCTTTTTCGTGTTCTAAGATTTCTTTTGCTTCGTTGAGGCACTCTGCCAGAACTACTTCGTAGCCATTGCTAGTGAGTTGCTGATGAAGATAGTTCCTAAATGCGCGGCTATCTTCGACAACTAAAATCCTTTTAGTCAAGCGTGACCCCTGTGAGGTTATTTACCTTAATAATAATAAGTCCTGTGGATTTATCTATATCACAGCGAAAAAAGGTACTCAAACTTATCTTATTTTTATTTTTGTATTTAAGAAGTATACTGTTTATTAATACAGTTGTGGGTTGCGATTTTGCCGGAAATAAAACAAAGAAAAATAATTCATGTCGATATGGACTGCTTCTATGCTGCAGTTGAAATGCGTGACAACCCTGCGTACCGAAACCGTCCTCTAGCCGTTGGTGGGCATGAGAAGCAGCGAGGGGTGCTCAGTACTTGTAATTATGAAGCGCGTAAGTTTGGTATTCGAAGTGCTATGCCAACAGGGCAAGCTTTAAAACTATGTCCGCAGTTGTTAGTTGTGCCTGGAAGAATGGATGTCTATAAAGAAACGTCTAAACATATCCGTGAGATATTTTCACGCTATACACTTCTCATAGAGCCATTGTCTTTAGATGAGGCATATCTTGATGTAACAGACTCAACGTTGTGCCACGGCTCAGCTACACTCATTGCAGAAGCAATACGTAGGGATATTTTCACGGAGTTGAATCTAACAGCTTCGGCGGGCGTTGCCCCAATCAAATTTCTAGCTAAAGTAGCGTCTGATCTAAACAAGCCGAATGGTCAATTTGTCATCCCGCCACAAGATGTTCAAACTGTTATTGATAAGCTACCCCTTGAAAAGATCCCTGGTGTTGGGAAAGTGAGCTTGGAGAAGCTGCAACAGGCTGGTTTCTATTTATGTGAAGACATCAAAGCTACTGACTATAGAGAGCTGTTACTTAAGTTTGGTCGATTAGGTGCGTCGCTCTGGAAGCGTAGCCATGGAATTGATGAACGTAAAATTACTGTTTCTCGAGAACGAAAGTCCGTGGGTGTTGAGAGAACATTTACTACGAATATTTCGACATTTGAAGAGTGCTGGGAAGTAATTGAAACAAAGCTATTTCCTGAGCTGGAAAAGCGCTTGGAACGTGCCGATCCAAATAAAAATATAATTAAACAGGGCATTAAGCTTAAGTTTGCTGATTTTCAACAAACTACCATAGAGCACATACATGCATCGCTGGATCTAAATTATTTTCGCGAACTACTCACTGAAATTTTGAAGCGGCAAGGCAGTAGAGAAATTCGACTCTTAGGTCTAAATGTTGCTCTACCACCACCTGAACAAATGAAACAGCTTAATTTGTTTATTGCCGATTAAAGGTTCTTTATATCAGCTAGCCTTACTTCAATTATGTATGGCTTATCTAAGGCTATCCGCCAATTCAAGAACTTGACTGAAAGGTTGTTGTTCAAGCTTACCGTACCCCGCCATTTTACTGGCTTTAAGCTTGGTAGAGAGCGGTGTAGCAATACCACACAAAAAGCGAGCTACTGCTTCATTGGTGATTAACTGATCACTGGCAGATACGAACTCTTTAATCCATAACACGACCGATTCAGCTTCTACTTCTTCAAATTGATTACTTGGTAGGTTTGCTACTTGTCCCTGGCATACTGAACAGTGTTGGCACTGTTGAGGTGCGTTGTCATCTGCAAAGTAGGCGGCGAGTTTTGCGCTTAAACAGTCACCGGATTGAAAGAACTCGAGCATTTGGTTAATACGATTGATTTCATTTTTTTCTTTAGTTGCGAATAGCTCGGATAAACGCTCCGTTAGGTCGACGATATTTTCACCCTTATCATGAACTGCATAGACGTCTGTGATCTGTTTACTTTCAAGTTCAATCCAACCTTGCTCATGGAAATAGTCCATCGCGGTGATAACGCGATGTCGATCAGCTTGAAAATGCTCCCAGAGCGCATCAAAGTCTAGCTGGCACCAAACTCTTGCCTGAGGTGAACATTGGAATATCGCCTCTACAAAAGAGCGGCGTTCACCTTGGAACTGATTCACGATATCTTGTTTTGGGCGGATGAACTTAAAGCGATAATCGGCAAAATAGCTGTATTTAGGTTCAATCACACCTGAAAGTTCTAAATAAACCAACAATGTTTTCAAAGGAAGTTGGCGAATGTTTGATTCTCGGGATAACTGATTCAGCATCACTTCCCATTGTTGTTGATGCTGATAGATTTGCTCTAGTACCGATTGAATTGAAATGCGGTCGGGTGTATCACCATAGACAAAGTTCTCGAGTACGTTTAAGCCGTTTTTGTTAGCAAGAAGAATACAGTCTGAGTCTTGCCCATCACGCCCAGCACGGCCAATCTCTTGTGAATAGTTTTCTATCGATTTAGGTAAGTCAAAGTGTATAACACGTCGAATGTTCGACTTGTCGACTCCCATACCAAAAGCAATGGTCGCCACGATGCAGTGAATGTCGTCGGCCATGAATTGCTGTTGGATAGAATCTCTAACTTCAGGTTTTAAACCTGCATGATACGCGGTGGCGTTGACGCCAACATTTCGCAATTGTTGCGCTACCTGCTCCGCAGTTTGTTGAAGCGTCACATAAACAATGGTGGGTGACGAAGCTTGTTGATTAATGACATCGCCCAGAATCTCAATTTTATTTTCTTCTACGCAGGGTTGAATGGATATATTGAGATTCTTACGATAGAAGCCAGTCACGACCACATCTTGGTCTTGGATAGCGAATTTACTCTTCATATCAGTAATCACAGAGCTCGTTGCTGTTGCCGTTAACAGTAATACCTGGGGGATATTAAGCAGTTTCTGGTATTGAGGAAGCTTTAAGTAATCAGGACGGAAGTTGTGCCCCCATTCAGAAATACAGTGGGCTTCATCAACCACTAATAATGAGATAGGCACCTGAGATATAAACTGTCTGAAGCGTTCGTTCTTAAGCCTTTCGACAGAGATCATGAGGATTTTTGTACTGCCATCTCGTACGGATTGCATCACCTGTTGAGTTTGTTGGCGATCTTGGCTTGAGTCGATAGACGCCGCACTGATCCCTTTACTGTGTAAAAAGCTAAGTTGGTCTTTCATTAATGCCAGTAACGGGGATATGACTAAAGTTAAGTGAGGTAACTCTAGTGCCGGGAGTTGGTAACATAGTGACTTACCCGAGCCAGTAGGGAATATCGTAGCAGTAGAGCGCCCATCTAGTACTTTATCGATGACTTGCTGTTGACCGTGGCGCAGTGAATCAAATCCAAAAACCTGCTTGAGAGTTTGCTCTATCATTTATATTCCCCTTAAAGACTTGCGCCTAATTGTACCTAATTCTATTCTGTAGCTCCTAACGAAAAGCACCGCAAAAGTATGAATAAGTCTGAGCTTCAACAAATAATATTAAGCAAACTTAAACAAAGACATGTCATTGCTCATGAAGCCACCCAAAGGGCTATAGATGCTGCAACCGATGAAGAAACTGTGCCAGAGCATAAATACGATACCTTAGCTCTGGAAGCCTCTTATTTAGCTCATGGCCAAGCGATGCGTGTATTAGAGTGCGAAGAAGACATTCGCCAATATCAAGAACTGGTATTGAGGGAAGGAGAGGGGAAACCTATTGCTATGACTAGTTACCTTGCGGTTGTGGATGAACAGGACAATGAGAAACACTTCTTCGTTGGCCCTTGCGCTGGTGGTTTGTCGGTTGATTGGCAAGGTGTTGAAGTTTCGATACTGACGCCACAAGCCCCTTTAGGTAAGGCTCTTCTTGGTAAAGAGGTTGGTGACGAAATTGAGTTTAACGTGGCCGACAGTCTCTTTTGTTACGAAATAGTCACTGTTTACTGACATTAGATCTATTGAGTATTGATATAATATAAGGGTTGTCGTTCGAGAGAGTATTATGAAAAAAATTGTTTTAATAGCTTCATTATTGGTGAGTCAGTCTGCGTTATCTGCACAGTGTCGCGTCGACCTGAAAAACGAAATTCACATTGATGATCAACAAGTTGAGATCCTGCAAGTAAATGGAAGCTCAGCCGTACTAGATAATGACAACAACCTTTATATTCATGGCGAAAAGGTTGAGTTAGATGCTGATCAACAAGCGGCTATTGAAAAATACCGTGAAAGTATGAATGCATACTTACCAAAAGCAAAAGAGATGGCACGCGAAGGTTTATCATTAGCAAATGATGTGATTGATGATATTTCAGCGAGCTTTGATTCACCTGAAGCATTCGATAATGTAAAACAGTCGATGAAGCAGTTCTTTGCTGATGTAGAAGCTCGTTACTACAAAGATGGCGATTTAGTTCTGCCTGCAGACAGTTTTGATTCTATGGCAAATAGCTGGACAGAAGATTTTGACCGAGCTATGGAAATCTTTAATGAAGAGTTTATTTCTAGCGCCTTCAATGCAATGTCTGAAAAAATGAAAGCAGATGGCGGTTTGAATTTGACAGAGCTGGCAGACAGCATGGCTGAACTAAAGGCAAAAGTCGAAGAACGTTTGTCTGAGCACTCTCAGCAAGTTGAACAACAAACAGAAGAATTCTGTGAGTCGTTAGGTGAAATGGCTGAGCAAGAACAGCAACTACATAAAGTCATTCCAAACTTAAAAGATTACCAAGTATTCACAATATGATACCGATATCGATTAAATGATGTTCAAGAGCGCCTTAGGGTGCTCTTTTTCTAGACATTATTTTTGTCTATGATAGAAAGTGGCGTCAATCATTCGGTTTAAAGTCTTATGCGTAGTCTTTCACTTCGACAGTTATCACTTCTCGTTTCCATTTCCTTTGTTGCGCTGTTTCTCATAGGGCTACTACTGTTCAAATACTTCTGGTCATTTGATAAAGACACCAAAGAAGCGCTTCGTTTACAGGAGCTAGAATCCCAACGCATCCTCACCGTTCTGAATATGAATAAATCCCATTTGGGTGAGGCTTTAGAAGATTACGCTGCGTGGGACTCTATTCGCGGTTTTATTGATAAGCCCAACCAAACGTTTATCGATCAGAACATGAATCAGCATACATTTGATACCAAACTGCTCGATGGGATTTTTATATTTGATTCTGACGTTCAATTGGTTTGGGGACAAAGGTATGATCATGAATTACGTAAAAGTGTACCAATCGGCCAATTGAAATATAAATATGGGGTTCTATTAATTGATGCTTTAAGATCTGGAAGTGATGAGGTTCGGTCATTTGTACGATTTTTAGTGGTTGATGGACAGCCTTACCTTCTAGCCACATCTCGAGTTTGTAATAGCGAAGGTTATAGTTGTACGAGTGGCTACATGATGTTCATTAAAAAAGTTCGTCAGTCATTTATTTCTCAAGTTGAACAGTCTACCGGTATTGATATTGACCTTATTGTCGATGAAAAGGGAACGGTAGTACTCACAGATCTACCTAACGTGTCGTATTTGCGCAGGGACGATTATCAAAATCATCCTTCATTTATTATCAAAGTGAACCACTCAGTCACTTTACCAAGCTTTATTGAGCGAGATGAAGCTGTAGCGCTGGCTGTTATATCAATACTGTTATTTTTCTTTCACTTACTGATTGTTCAACTGCTGATTTCCCCTTTAAGACGAGCCAAAAAGATATTGGCGGAGTTTAAAGACAATGGTGGGAAGCTTCCCGATGAAAATAGTTTTGTGTCTTCGGAGATGAAGCGGTTTGCATCAATGATAAATTCATTGGTGAACGACTTAGATCGAAGTCGTGCAGAGCTACAATGGCAATCGGATCACGACCCGCTTACACGCGTTGCTAATCGAAGAAAGTTAGAAAWATCAGTAAGACAGCTCTTAGCTGAACCTAATGGACAACAACTAGCTTTGTTCCTCATCGATGTTGATCATTTTAAACTTTTTAATGATAACTATGGTCATCTTGAAGGTGATACCGCTTTGATCAATGTTGCTAACGCACTTAAACAGCTTAATTACGGTTACGAGAGTGTTGTTGCAAGATTTGGAGGGGAGGAGTTTTGTATAGCGATGCTGTTAGGAAGTGACGCAGATGCAAGAACGATCTCTAAGGGGATTTTAGAACAAGTCGAGGCACTTGCTATTCCACATGACTTTTCCCCGACGCGTAATATCGTCACAGTCAGTTTAGGTTGTACGGTGATCCAGAATCCACAGGTTGCTGATTATCACAAATTGTTCCGAGTTTCTGATGAAGCATTGTATGAGTCTAAATCTTTGGGAAGAGCTCAGTTTACTGTGAAAGTGCCATAGGCTAGATACATAACCTGTAGGTTGGATGCTTTGGTTGTGTGTTTATCTATAATTCAGGTGGTTATTTGGTTCTTTATATAACTACAGCTTGAGTTGGAACTCTAATTTCAGTATTGTACTCGCAAACTAGTTCATTGGTATGAGTGCAGGTTAATGTCTCCATCAACATCATCTTCTCCAAGAGAGCATTTTAGCTCTCGTCTCGGATTTATCTTAGCAGCAGCAGGCGCTGCTGTTGGTTTAGGCAATATTTGGGGGTTCCCTACACAAGTCGCTAGTAATGGTGGAGGGGCGTTCCTCCTTGTTTATTTGGTGATGATCTTTGTGGTGGCTTTCCCGATGCTAGTGGTTGAAATGGCGATCGGCCGTCACGGCCAAGCAAACCCTGTCGATAGCATGCGATCTTTGACGACAAACCCTTTAGGCAAGAAAGTCGGTGAGTTTGTAGGTTGGGTTGGTTTAAGCGTCCCTAGTGCAGTTTTGGCATTCTATAGCATTGTCGGCGGTTGGTTAATCTGTTTCCTAATTGGTGCTGTTGCAGATCTGATTGGTCTAGAGACTGCTGCTGATTGGTTTAAAGGCTTCAGTGTTGAGCGCAACGTATTTGGTACCGTCGCATTTTATGTACTGACTATCTTGATTGTGCAGGGCGGTGTTAAGCAAGGTATTGAGAAATGGTCGACACGTTTAATGCCGGCACTGTTCATTCTGTTCGCACTTTTGTTTGTTTACATCATGACCCAATCTGGCGCGATGGAAGGTTTGAAGCATTATCTCGTACCTGACTTTGAAAAAGTATGGGATAGAAAGCTGATTTTAGCAGCGATGGGGCAAGGATTCTTCTCGCTAACTATCGGTGGCTGTTCGATGTTGGTCTACGGTTCTTACTTAAGTAAAAAAGAGAACCTGCCTAAAATGGCGATGAATGTAACGCTGGTAGATACCGCTGTTGCTTTTATTGCTGGCCTTGTTGTTATGCCAGCGATGTTTGTGGCGATGAAAAAAGGCGTACAAATTTACGCTGAAGATGGCTCGCTACTGAGTTCCGACACTCTAGTCTTTACCGTTTTGCCGCTGATGTTTGATAGCTTGGGCGTACTCGGGCAAATCTTTGCGATTGTATTCTTCCTGTTGTTAACGATTGCTGCACTTACTTCTTCAATTTCGATGCTGGAAGGCCCTGTAGCGCTTGTTAGTGAACGTTTTAATACCAAACGTACATCAACGAGTTGGGTAATTGGTGGTGTCATTGCGCTGTTTAGTGTAGTGATTGTCTATAATTTTGCAGCGATGTTCGGCATGGTTGCGATGATCGCGACTCAATATCTACAGCCAATTGCAGCTCTTATGTTCTGTCTATTTGGTGGATGGGTTTGGAGTAGAGCTTCTAAAGTGAAGGAGCTTGAACAAGGCTGCTCTGACTTTCAGCTTGGCTGGTTTGGTAAGGTGTGGCCAATGTATGTGAAGCTTGTGTGCCCACTTTTAGTTGCGACGGTTATCTGGGCTTCATTTGGCTAGGCACAACATATAGAGTCTGTAAAGCCACTCATCTGAGTGGCTTTTGCCCATCCTGATATTTTTCTCCAGAAGGCCTCTAGCTGAGATCGTAGCGAAGAGCATTGTATTCTTTGTACGACAGGCACAAAAAAGCGCAGAACATAATGGTCTGCGCTTTTACTATTTCAAATGTTCAAGTAACGATAGTCCGGTTACTTAATTTCCATACCTTGAGCTTGTAGGTCAGCATGGTAAGACGAACGTACGAATGGACCACATGCTGCGTGAGTAAAGCCAAGCTCAAGCGCAATCTCTTTTAGCTCATCGAACTCTGAAGGTGGAACGTAACGCTCAACTGGTAAGTGGTGACGGCTTGGTGCTAGGTATTGGCCTAGTGTCAGCATAGTCACGCCATGTTCACGAAGGTCTTTCAGTACTTGAACGATCTCTTCTTTTGTTTCACCAAGACCCATCATCACCCCTGATTTTGTTGGGATATCAGGGTGCTGCTCTTTGAACTTCTTCAGTAGGTCAAGAGACCACTTGTAGTTCGCACCTGGACGCGCTTTACGGTATAAGCGTGGCGCTGTCTCTAGGTTGTGGTTGAAAACATCTGGCGGGTTGTCTTTCATTAGATCAAGCGCAACGTCCATACGACCACGGAAGTCAGGTACGAGTGTTTCAATACGGATACTTGGATTTAGTTCGCGAATTTCACGGTTACAGTCAGCAAAATGCTGAGCACCGCCATCACGCAAGTCATCACGGTCTACTGAAGTGATTACCACGTACTTCAGTTTCATGTCTTGAATTGTCTTAGCCAGTTTCTTCGGCTCTTCAGCTTCAGGAGCAATAGGACGACCATGGGCAACATCACAGAACGGGCAGCGACGAGTACAGATAGCGCCAAGAATCATAAACGTTGCCGTACCGTGGTTGAAACACTCGGCTAAGTTCGGGCAAGACGCTTCTTCACATACTGAGTGAAGGTTGTTTTTGCGCATTGCAGATTTGATCTCTTGGATACGGTGGCTGTCTGAAGGAAGTTTGATCTTCATCCATTCAGGTTTACGTAGCACTTCTTTCTGTTCAGCAGGCATATTCTTTACGGGAATTAATGCCATTTTGTCAGCGTCACGATATTTAACGCCTTTTTCCATCTGGATTGGTTTGCTCATGATTTTATGCTTCTGCTGTAATGTTACTGTTGGCCTGAATATCGACTTGGTCGTAACCAAGTAAAGTGACAAGCTCTTGTATTAATTGTTGTTCGACTAGCTCAAGGCTTTCTGGGCCTCCAAGCTGGCTAACTTGAACCATTTCCATCCCTTGGTAACCACATGGGTTTATACGAAGAAATGGCGATAAATCCATATTTACGTTGAGTGCGAGCCCATGAAATGAACAACCACGTCGAATACGTAAACCTAGTGAACAAATTTTCTTACCGTCGACATAAACCCCAGGGGCGTCAGGTCGAGCAGCAGATTCGATATTGTAAGCTTTAAGAGTGTTGATTACGAGGTTCTCTATATGAGTGACGAGATCTCGAACACCAAACTTCTTACGGCGAATGTTTATCAGGAAGTACGCAACTAGCTGACCGGGACCATGGTATGTCACTTGTCCACCACGGTCGCTTTGAACAATAGGGATGTCCCCTGCATTCAAAACATGCTCTGCTTTTCCTGCTTGTCCTTGAGTAAACACAGGGTTGTGCTCTACTAACCAAACTTGGTCGGCATCGTCATCGGTACGAGTGTCAGTGAACTCATGCATGGCTTTCCATACGGGTTCATAATCCTGACGGCCCAACTTTTTTACGATTAGCTGATTCTGCAAAGCAGTCTTCCTCAAGGATAAATAAAGTGAACGCATTATAGACGCGAAATTTGATTCTAACTACAGACGGATAGCAAGGTTTTTCAACTTTCTTTGTATTTATTGARAATTAAGTTGAGTGAAAATAGTTAAAGTATGTTCGCATATAGCAAAACAGCGACTACAAGCCGCTGTTTTTAATCGAAGTTCGTCGTTGTAGATCGTGCTGTTAAAGAACCATACGAACAATATCGATTTCACCAAGCTCTYTGTACAAAATTTCTACTTGCTCGATTGATGTAGCAGTAATGTTTACTGATACTGAGTTGTAGTTACCTTTTGCACTTGGTTTTACTGTTGGGCTGTAATCACCAGGAGCATGGCGTTGAATCACTTCTAGAACTTTCTCTGTCAGCTCAGGTTTTGCGTAACCCATTACCTTGTAAGTGAATGAACAAGGAAACTCTAAGAGATCTTTTAGTTTTGCATCAGAATTGATATTCATGATTAGCTCCAAATGGAAAAGCGTTGTGCTAGTACAGCTGACTCTTGATAAGAGCGCATTATGTTTATAGGGGCAGAATCTTACTGGGAAACCCCTTTGAACTCAAGATCAACAAAAGCCGCATCTAGCGGCTTTTGTTTATGGCAAAGGCAATTGTTTGTTAGAGCAGGCCTTTGGCTCGTTTAGAATAAACCTTTGAATAGAAGAACCAGGTAATCCCATAGGCGGCTGAATAGGCTGCCTTGCTCTACGTCTTCTAGTGCAAGTAGTGGGTATTCAGCTACGTCTTCACCGTCTACTTGATAGTATAGCTTACCAACTACGTCACCTTTGCTGATTGGCGCTTCAAGTTCTTGCTCCAATACAAAGCTTGCTTTCAAGTTTTTAGCTTGGCCACGAGGAAGCGTTACGAAGGTATCTTCGTTTACACCTAGAGCGACTGTATCTTGGCTACCCATCCAGATCTTTTCTTCTACGAAGGTTTCACCAGCAGTGTGTGGTGCAACTGTTTCGAAGAAACGGAAACCGTAGCTTAGTAGCTTTTTGCTTTCTGTTTTACGAGCATTCGCATTTTTCGTACCCATCACAACTGCGACAAGACGCATCTTACCTTCAGTTGCAGAACTAACTAGGCTGTAACCTGCGTTGTTAGTATGGCCAGTTTTAATGCCATCAACGTTCATACTCTTATCCCATAACAGACCGTTACGGTTGTACTGAGTAATGCCGTTGTAAGTGAATTTCTTCTCTGAGTAAATACGGTATTCTTCAGGAACATCGCGGATAAGCGCTTGACCAAGTAGAGCCATATCGTAAGGTGTTGAGTATAGGTTCGGGTTGTCTAGGCCGTGAACATTCGCAAAGTGCGTGCTATCCATACCAATTGAGCTTGCCCAAGCATTCATTAAGTCAACGAATGCATCTTCAGAACCCGCAATGTGTTCAGCCATTGCAACACACGCATCATTACCTGATTGAATGATGATGCCACGGTTCAAGTCATCGACTTTAACGGTTGTGCCCACTTCGATGAACATCTTTGATGAATCTGGGAAGTTTTTTGCCCATGCATTCTTACTGATAACAACATCATCATTTAGGTTTATGTTGCCTCGTTCCAATTCTTGGCCGATAACGTAACTTGTCATCATCTTGGTCAAGCTTGCC
This sequence comes from Vibrio makurazakiensis, assembly GCF_050337375.1. NCBI lineage: Bacteria > Pseudomonadati > Pseudomonadota > Gammaproteobacteria > Vibrionales > Vibrionaceae > Vibrio > Vibrio makurazakiensis. Next base: position 59,748 of record NZ_JAKJSW010000019.1, read on the forward strand.
GGAGAAAGTTGAGTATTCATCTCTTTCTCAGCTAGGATCTTGCCTGAGTTGTAATCCATCAGAACGAAACCTTTGGCTGCGATTTGCGGCGCGTCAGGTGTCACGATTGGAGCTGCGAATGATGAAGTCGCGAAAGTTGCAGAAAGCGCAACTGAAGAGACAAGTAATGATTTAGCTAGTTTTTTAGTTTTATTCATTTTGAATGCAATTATTTGGTTAACTGCCCATATCTTAACAGAATCACTCTAGCAAGCCAGAGTTGCTAACGTTAGGGTGTTAATTTGTGAATTATCAACGAGTTGGCGCGTGCTTTTTAATAAAAGCGGACGAGTAACCCAAAATTTTAACTTGTTCTAACTTTTTTTGAGTCAGAGCATAGTCATGAAAAGGCCCTAACATCAAGCGGTACTGATCGTTTGAAGCTTGTAAGAAGCTTCCCACGGATAATTGGCTGCTGATATCTTCAGCCAGTTTTGTACTGCGATCTTCATGGGGAGAGGTCGCAACTTGAATAATGTATTGAGGCAGTGCCGATTTTTTACGTTCGTCAGTTGGCATATCAACAGTAATGACTTCGATTGCCACATTTGCAGTCCCAGTTTTGAGTACGTCTAGCTTGTAGGCTGCGGCATAACTCAAATCTATAATACGCCCTTCGTGGAAGGGGCCACGATCGTTAACGCGTACAATAGTCGATTTATTGTTATCTGTATTTGTTACTTTTACATAGCTTGGAATTGGCAGAGTTTTGTGTGCTGCAGACATTGAGTACATATCATACACTTCACCATTCGACGTCAAATGTCCGTGGAATTTCTTACCGTACCATGATGCTTTTCCGCTTTGTGTAAATCCTTTCGGATCGCGAACGATTTTGTAGTCTTCACCGCGCAACGTGTAGTTGCTATTGCCCCCAAGACTGTATGGTTCGTATTGAGGGTGTGCGTCTTCAAGATGCTCTACTGAAATTGGTATGTCTGGAGCGATATCCGAGTTTATCGAATAGCGACCAGTTTGCTCTGTGGAAGAGCAGCCATTTAAGATAATAATTAAACTAGGTATCGCGACTAGTGATCTAACAGACATTGACTATGTTGCCTTTGAAAATGCTTTTCTATGAGTATGTATAGACATCAAAATACCGAAGCCTGCCATCAATGTCACCATTGAAGTGCCCCCATAGCTCACTAAAGGTAAAGGAACGCCTACAACAGGAAGTATTCCACTCACCATGCCTATGTTTACGAAGATATATACAAAGAAGCTCAATACAACACTGCCAGCCATCATGCGACCAAAAGCGGTTTGCGCCTGACTTGCGAGAACCAATCCGCGACCAATGATGAATAGGTAAACAGACAGTAAGAATAAAATACCCACCATTCCCCATTCTTCAGCAATGACCGCAAAGATGAAGTCTGTATGGCGCTCAGGCAGAAACTCTAATTGAGATTGTGTGCCTTGTAGCCAACCCTTACCTGAGATGCCCCCAGAACCAATGGCTATCTTACTTTGAATAATGTGGTACCCAGCGCCGAGTGGATCAGATTCTGGGTCGAAAAGAGTTCTTACCCGAACCTTCTGATACTCACGCATTAAGAAGAACCACAAGATAGGAATAAAACCACCGACGGCAACGGCCGCAGCTAAGATTATTTTCCAACTGATCCCAGCCAAAAAGATAACAAAGATCCCAGATGCTGCGATAAGGATAGAGGTGCCTAAATCGGGCTGTTTGGCGATTAATATGGTCGGTACAAATACCATTACTAATGAGATCATTAGTGTTTGAAAGCTTGGTGGTAGTGAGCGCTTACCTATATAGCGAGCGATCATCAGTGGCACTGCGAGTTTTAGTAGCTCTGATGGTTGGAAACGAACAAAACCGAAGTTAAGCCAGCGTTGTGCTCCTTTTGAAGCTTCTCCAAAGAAAAGTACGCCAAGCAGTAAAAGCACCCCCCCAGCAAATAGAAGAGGAGCTAATGTTTCATAAGTCCGTGGGGGGATTTGAGCCAGTATCAACATAACGCCCAGCGATAGTCCCATTCTCATTGCCTGTCGATCCATCATTGCAAGGCTTTGGCCACTGGCGCTGTACATGATCAATAGAGCAAAGCCCATGAGTACCAAAATACCAAGGAGTAACGGTAAATCGATATGGAATCGTTCGAATAAGGCTCGATTCTGTCCGGTTGAAGGGTCGAGTTTCATTATTTTTTAGCCTTACTTTTATCATCATCAGCGAGGACAATATGGTCTAATATTTTTCTTACAACAGGGCCGCCATTTGATGAACCGCCACCGGCATTTTCTAGCACGATAGTTACAACTGCTTCTGGGTTCTCGAAAGGAGCATAGCCAGTAAACAGTGCGTGGTCGCGTAAGTGCTCAGCGATCTCATCGGCGTTATATTCCTCATCTTCTTTTAAGCCAAAGACTTGTGCAGTTCCGGATTTACCAGCTGTTTGGTAATCCATCTTTTGGAACGAACGTCTTGCTGTACCTTTCTTACCATGGTTTACCAGCCTCATACCTTCCTGAGCTATATCCCAGTATCGCTGCTTAACACCGGTTACTGGAGGGTAAGTTTCAATTTCGGAAAGTACTTGTTCGTCAAAAGCTTTACCTTTATCGATCGTTGAACGTAATAGGTGAGGTGCGGTAACTTGACCTTCGTTGACTAACACAGATGTAGCTTTCGCTATTTGCATCGGTGTTGCGGTCCAGTAACCTTGTCCAATGCCGACAGGAATAGTATCACCCTGATACCAAGGCACTCTGTGCCTTGCCATTTTCCATTCTCGGGTTGGCATGTTGGCTTTACTTTCTTCGTATATATCTATGCCTGTGTAATCACCAAAACCGAACATCATCATCCATTTGGATAAACGGTCGATGCCCAAATCAAAGGCGATTTGATAGAAGAATGTATCAACAGACTCTTCTATCGCTTTTTCGATATCAACTTTACCGTGTCCCCAGCGAAGCCAATCACGGAACGGTTTCGTTTTGGAATTCGGTATCTTCCAATAACCCGGGTCATTACGTGTGGTATTAGGTGTGATTACTCCTTCCTGCAGTGCAGCTACAGCGATGAAAGGTTTGATGGTCGAAGCTGGTGGGTAAATCCCTAAAGTTGCTCGGTTAACTAGAGGGCGATTCTTGTCTTGTAATAAAGCGTTGTAACCTTTAGATGAAATACCATGTACGAAGGCATTTGGGTCATAGCTTGGGCTTGAAACCATAGCTAACACGCCGTTGTCTTTCGGGTCGAGTACGACTGCTGAACCTCTGCGTCCATCGAGTAGTTTATGGACGTACATCTGTAGCTTGATATCTAGGTTCAGGACAATGTCTTTACCCGGAATTGAAGGTTCAAATTTCAGTGTGCGAATAACACGTCCACGGCTGTTTACTTCGACTTCTTGATAGCCTGCTGTACCGTGCAACATGTCTTCGTAATAACGCTCGATACCGAGCTTACCTATATCACGTGTCGCCTGGTAGTTTGCGTCTTTTTCTTCACGAACAAGGCGCTGCATATCACGGTCATTAATACGCGATACGTAACCGATAACATGGGTAAGGACATCACCGTAAGGGTAGTAGCGTTTTAATGTCCCAGTTACTTCAACACCTGGGTATTTATGCTGATTTGCTGAAAATACCGCAACCTGTTTCTCAGTAAGTTGCGTTAATAACGGGACGGATTTAAATCGTCGAGAGCGGCTCCGCTCATTATTGAACCGTTCAATACGTTCTGGAGTAATATCGAGTAGCGTTTGTAGACGAGCTAAGGTGTCGTCCATACTACTGATTTTTTCAGGCGTTAATTCGAGGTTGAATACGGGGCGGTTTTCCGCCAGAAGAACGCCATTACGATCATAGATTAGCCCTCGGTTAGGGGCGATCGGAACGACTTTAATTCGGTTATCGTTAGAGCGAGTTTTATAGTCTTGATATTGGTTGACCTGAATATTGTACAGGTTGGCAACCAACAGACTAATCATGATTACTATGCCTATAAATGCTACGAAAGCACGACTAGTAAATAGTCGTGCTTCAGCTTTGTAATCACGGATTTGGCTACGTTTACGTAACATTAACGCTTATTCTCTGTGATAAGGGTGGTTGGCAGTAACGCTCCACGCTCGGTATAAACTTTCAGCCATAATTACACGAACCAGAGGGTGTGGAAGTGTTAAGGCTGATAGCGACCAACTCTGATCGGCTGCAGCTTTACATGCCGGAGCCAGACCTTCAGGGCCACCAATAAGAATAGACACGTCGCGTCCATCCAACTTCCAGCTTTCTAGCTGTTCAGCTAGTTGCGGTGTATCCCATTTCTTACCAGGAATATCCAAGGTAACGATACGGCTACCTTTTGGTACAGCTGCCAGCATTGCCTCACCTTCCTTTTGTAAGATTCGAGCAATATCAGCATTTTTCCCGCGTTTACCTGCTGTAATTTCAACAAGTTCTAGGGGCATGTCGTGTGGGAAGCGGCGTTTATATTCTTGAAACCCCTCTTCAACCCATTTGGGCATTTTTGTACCGACCGCGATTAACTGGATCTTCAAAGCTTAGCCCCAAAGTTTTTCTAGTTGGTAAAGCTCACGATGCTCTGCTTGCATAACGTGTAGCATAGTTGTACCCATATCAAGTACAACCCATTCACCTTCTTGTGCACCATCGACACCTAGAGGCTCAAGGCCTACTTTCTTCACTTCTTTAGCTACGTGATCTGCGATAGATGCAACGTGGCGCTTAGAAGTGCCAGTACATACAATCATAAAATCGGTAACGCTAGATTTGCCTTCCACGTTAAGAGTAACAATGGATTCAGCTTTCATATCATCAGCTTTGTCTGCTAGGAAATCTTTTAGTTCTTCACGTAACACTGGGTGTTCCTTAAATCTTTAATGTATTCAGTTGGATCATATCATGCTTTTAAGCCGGATATGGGATTGAAGCTTGTGGGAGACACAGCTCTATGCTCATTTGATGGATTAATGGCCAGGCGGAGTCTTCATATTGTGTTTTCGCGGTAACTTCAGCTAAAGATAGCAAGCTGAGCGTAGAGTGTACGCCTTGAATAGAAAGCCTTGTTAGCGCGGCGTTATAAAGTGGCTTTTTGGATTGCCAGATATGATGCTTTTCAAAAACTTGATTCATCGGTGCTGTTTTCATTTGCTGCATCATTTGTAGCAGTAGATTGAGCTCACGTTGAAGGCTTCTGAGTAAAATAACAGCTTCGACGCCCTCAGCTTCAAGTTGGCGTAAGATCCGCTGTGAACGGTTGGCTTTACCTGCTAATAGCGCATCAACCCAATGAAATGGCGTAAAGTGGTTATGTCGGCTTAAAGATTCCTCAAGGCGTACTAAGGTTAATTTACCATCAGGATATTGAAGCGCGAGTTTTTCAAGACTCTGAGTTAGGGCGAATAGGTTGCCTTCATGCCACTGCGCCAGCATTTGTATCGCTTCTGGATCTGGCGATAGTCCTAACTGTCGACAGCGTGTTTGTACAAATTGTGGCAGGCGGCTGACATCAGGTGTCAAGCAGCTAACCCAATGCCCCTGGTTCGAAAGTGCTTTAAACCACTTCGAATTTTCTTGCGCTTTAGTGAGCTTACTGCCGATTAAGACTAATAAAATATCGCTATGAATTTGCTCAGAAATTGCCTGCAGCTCCTTAGCGATAGCTACGTTTACTCCTGATTCAGGTAGCTCTAACTCAATAATTTGACGACTTGAGAATAGGCTTAAGGCTTGAGTGCAGTCATAAACCTGATTCCAATCCAAATTAGCATCAATAGCAAAGCGATGTTTTTCGTCAAAACCTTGCTGAGTTGCTACTTTTTGGATTGCCTCGCGGCTTTCCTGAATGAGTAGCGGTTCATTACCAAAAATAAGGTAAACGTTATTTAGTTGTTTGCTGAGTTGCTCAGCTAACCTATCGGCAYAGATACGCATGTAAAACGTTACTCTGCGCTAGTGTTTGAGTTAGTGCCATCTACAGACACTTCTATTTCTGGTAATTCGCCTTCAATAGTTGTAATGCCGTATTGTTTTTCTAACTCTTTGACCTGGCTGTGCTCCATATCATCAAGGTTCATGGTGTTTGCCGCGATGTTCGCTTTTAAGCGGGCCATTTGACGAAGAATTTGCACAGAGGCCAACTTACGCATTTCATCTTCGATCATATCGCGTTCAACTGATTTTGCTAATGCAGTTAAAGGGTTATCTAGGTAACTGCGAGTTACACTGGTGGAAAAAGTTTTTGAACCAAGCTCAGGAATAGTTACACGATAAGAGGRTCGAAATGTTAGTTCTTTCTCGGCTGCACGAGTGTTTTGGTAAAGAGACAAAGTTCGTTCACCGACACTTTCACTAGCAATGTGTAAATTTGGGATATTCTCGGCTGGTGTAACGAGTTCAATTTCATTCATTCGTAATTGGCCTTTCACTAGTCGAGTGAAAGTACTGTACTGGTCGTAACTGGTGACGGATATTTTATTCAGTTCTTCAGGTACCGAGTAATCGCCACGTAAGTGGAAACCACATGCTGTTAATAAACTAGCCGTTAAAACAATAAGGGTAAGCTTTAGTGAAGATAGTGAAATCAGACGCATTATTTGATGGCTCTCATTACGATGGAATACTTATTTAAAGGCTCTGCAGCTAAACATCTACTTGTTGATTATGTTATTGAAAGCGTTTAAATAAGTAGACAGGGTAATTTATTCACCCTGTCTAAAGACGGTTGAAAATAAAAAAAGTTCATTTTCAACCGTTTAATTGTGCTTACTAAAATTAGTTAGCAACGATGTTTAGAAGCTTACCTGGAACGAAGATAACTTTACGAATCGTTAAGCCATCTAGGAACTTCTTAGCGTTCTCATCGTTTAGACCAAGTTCACGAACCTGTTCTTCTGTCGCATCAGCAGCAACGGTTAGTTTCGCGCGTAGCTTACCGTTGATCATTACAACGATAGTCTTCTCGTCTTCAACTAATGCTTTCTCGTCAAACGTTGGCCATGTTGCTGAATCTACATTTGATTCACCCAGAGCAGTCCACATTTCGTAAGAGATGTGCGGAGTCATTGGGTAAAGCATGCGAACAACAGCTTTTAGCGCTTCATCAAGGATTGCACGATCTTGTACAGATTCTTGAGGTGCTTTCGCTAACTTGTTCATCAGCTCCATGATCGCAGCGATTGCCGTGTTGAACGTTTGGCGACGGCCAATATCGTCCGTTACTTTCGCGATAGTCTTGTGAACGTCACGGCGAAGTGCTTTTTGGTCACCAGATAGATCTGAAGTATCAACAGATTCAGCAGCACCTTTAGAAGAGTGCGCGTGAACCAGTTTCCAAACACGCTTAAGGAAACGGTTTGCACCTTCAACGCCAGACTCTTGCCACTCAAGCGTCATGTCTGCAGGTGATGCAAACATCATGAATAGACGTACAGTGTCAGCACCGTACTTGTCTACCATCTCTTGTGGATCGATACCGTTGTTCTTAGACTTAGACATTTTGATCATGCCTGAGTGTTCAACTTCGCGGCCTTGATCGTCGACTGCTTTTTCAATGCGACCTTTACCGTCACGTTCAACAGTTACGTCAGTCGGTGCAATCCACTCTTTGGTGCCTTTTTCGTTTTCGTGATAGAACGCGTCAGCGAGAACCATGCCTTGACATAGTAGTTGCTTGAACGGTTCGTCAGACGTCACATAACCAGCATCACGTAGAAGCTTGTGGAAGAAACGAGAATAAAGCAGGTGCATACAAGCGTGTTCGATACCACCAACGTATTGGTCAACTGGCAGCCAGTAGTTTGCTTTCTCTGGGTCTAGAATGTCGTCAGCTTGTGGTGAACAGTAACGTGCGTAGTACCAAGAAGACTCCATGAACGTATCGAACGTGTCAGTCTCACGTAGAGCAGGCTCGCCGTTGAATGTTGTTTCAGCCCAAGACTTGTCTGCCTTGATTGGGCTCGTTACGCCATCCATAACTACGTCTTCAGGAAGAATAACAGGCAGTTGGTCTGCTGGTACTGGGTGAACTTCACCATCTTCTGTTGTTACCATTGGGATTGGCGCACCCCAGTAACGTTGACGAGATACACCCCAGTCACGTAGACGGAAGTTTACTGTCTTCTTACCTTTGCCTTCAGCTTCAAGCTTCGCAGCAATTGCATCGAATGCTTCTTGGAAAGCAAGACCATCGAATTCACCAGAATCGAACAGTACACCTTTCTCAGTGTAAGCCGCTTCAGAAACGTCTAGCTCAGAACCGTCTTCAGGTTTGATTACTGGGATGATATCGATGCCGTACTTAGTTGCGAATTCGTAGTCACGTTGATCGTGAGCAGGAACCGCCATTACAGCACCAGTGCCGTAATCCATAAGAACGAAGTTTGCTACGTATACAGGAACAACACGACCGTTAAGAGGGTGGATAGCCGTTAGGCCAGTATCCATGCCTTTCTTTTCCATCGTTGCTAGTTCAGCTTCAGCAACTTTAGTGTTACGACACTCTTCAACGAATGCAGCAAGCTCTGGGTTGTTCTTCGATGCTTTCTCTGCAAGAGGGTGACCTGCAGCGATACCAACGTAAGAAACACCCATTAGTGTGTCTGGACGAGTGGTGTACACTTCTAGTGGCGCTTCTTCACCGTTAACAGCGAAAGATAGCTCAACACCTTCTGAGCGACCGATCCAGTTGCGCTGCATGGTCTTAACCATTTCAGGCCAACCTTCAAGGTTGTCTAGATCGTCTAGCAGCTCTTGAGCGTACTCAGTGATCTTAATGAACCACTGTGGGATCTTCTTTTGTTCTACTGGAGTGTCACAACGCCAGCAGCAACCGTCTTCTACTTGCTCGTTAGCAAGTACTGTTTGGTCGTTTGGACACCAGTTCACAGATGAGGTCTTCTTGTAAACTAGGCCTTTCTCGTAAAGCTTTGTGAAGAATTCTTGTTCCCAACGGTAGTACTCAGGAGTACATGTTGCAAATTCACGGTTCCAGTCATAACCAAAGCCTAGAAGTTTAAGCTGGTTTTTCATGTACTCGATGTTTTCGTAAGTCCACGGAGCAGGCGCTGTGTTATTTTTTACAGCTGCGTTTTCTGCAGGTAGGCCGAATGCATCCCAACCGATTGGCTGCATTACGTTTTTGCCTTGTAGACGTTGGAAACGAGATACCACATCACCGATGGTGTAGTTACGCACGTGACCCATGTGCAGTCGGCCACTTGGGTACGGGAACATAGAAAGACAGTAGAATTTTTCTTTGTTTGGGTCTTCACTTACAACGAAAGTTTCGCTGTTATCCCAGTGTTGTTGAACCTTTTGTTCAATCTCTTGCGGGTTATATTGTTCTTGCATCGATGGTATCCGGTTATCTTGGAATTTGTGAGTTCGGTTAGAACAGAATCTTACAGATCGACATAGAATACCTAAAGGAGCTGAGTACAACAATAGCTATCCCCGTCATACTTGCAGTTGCAGCCTTGTTGACTGTGTAAATTCAACCTAATTACATAAGACAGCTATGCTTATAGGTATCAATAGTATTGATTCGTATAGGAATGGTCTTCTAGCTGCAACACCAAATATCTAGGGGTAAGGTTTGTAATCTTAAGGAGGTGGTTTATGCCAAAGAAAAAAGCGCTCTATGAGGAAGTCGTAGAAGAGGTTATTGAAACGCTAAAGCATAGCCCTGAAGAGCTTAACAATAAAATTGAAACGTCAGGTAAGCTCGCAAAAGCGGCTAATGATATGACGAAAGATGAACTGTCGCTGATCTCTGCATATGTTAAGTCCGACTTAAAAGAGTTTTCGGAAAGCTATGAAGAGAGTAAGAGCGGTCCATTTTATTTAATGATTACCGACTCTATATGGCAAGGGCTATTGGATATTACTGATCGCACCAAAGTGGAATGGGTTGAGCTATTTCAAGATTTAGAGCATCAAGGTTTATATCAATCGGGAGAGGTAATTGGGCTTGGTCGTTTGATTTGTGACAGTTGTGGTCATCAAACCGAATTCAACCACCCAACAACGATCATTCCTTGTATCAAATGTGGTAATAAAGGGTTTAGCCGTAAATCGTTAAAACCTTGATGTAGGTATGCTTCGACATCAAGTATGAGCCCCTTTTAGAGGGAGTTGTTACAAGGTTGACGCTTTCACGCCAACCTTAATTTTCTTACGTAATTAGTTTTTACGCATTTGCTTTCCTGAAGCGCCAACCAATAATCAGGCTTACTAAAACCCAAACATACAGTGGCCAACTTCCGACAATACGATACGGTGTTTGCCCATCTGTTGAGGTTAATTCAGCACGTAATATTGCAGTTTCAAACTGAGGCACCTGTTCAATAATTTGACCTTTATGATCTGTTACTGCAGTGACTCCGTTGTTGGTCGAACGAATTAATGGTTTGCCAAGCTCTAGCGCGCGCATACGAGCAATTTCCATGTGTTGCAATGGTCCAATAGATTTACCAAACCAGGCATCGTTAGAGAGTGTAAGGATAAAGTCAGTGTCATCAGTGACATTTTGCCTTACCTGCTCGTTAAAAATGATTTCGTAGCATAACGCAGGTGCTAGGTGACGACCGTTTGCAACAATGTTCGGTTGAATAAAGTCGCCTCGACTAAATGATGACATTGGCAAGTTAAAGAACGGTGCTAATGGGCGGAGAATATCTTCAAACGGTACAAATTCGCCGAATGGAAGTAAGTGATGTTTGTGGTAACGTTCTTCCAAATCGTAGCTGTAGTCGCCGTAAGGTGTATTACCGATAGCCAAAATACTGTTATAGAACTTACCGTCTTCAGACTGATTTAGGATACCAGTAATGATGGACGTATCGTTCATCTTAGCTGCGCTGTCTAAGTTACGTAAGTAAGACGGAATTTCTAGCTCAAAGGCTGGTACAGCTGCTTCAGGCCAAATGACGATATCGGCATCCCAGTTTTGACGACTGGCATCAGAATATTTCATGATGGTTGGCCAACGTTGGCTTGGAAGCCATTTCATCGCCTGATCTATATTGCCTTGAATTAGAGCTACAGTGGTGGTTTTTTCAGGATTAGGTGAAACCCAATCTACATGCTTAATACTAAACCCTGCGGTGATGAGTACAGCTGGAATCAATGCCACCAACCATGCTCGGTGGAGTATTGCGTAGCTGAAAGCAGCACCTGATGCGACGACGAGTAGTGTAACTAATTCAACGCCTCCGAGTGGAGCGAAAGAACCTAAGGGCGCATCTATTTGGCTATAACCAAGCCATAACCACGGGAACCCAGTCATTACCCAACCGCGTAGCCAATCACAAATTAGCCACAATGCTGGTGCTGCCAGAAAGAACCTTGAGAGGTTATTACTTGGGAAAAATTTGTTTAAACCCCAAGCAAACAGCCCAGAGTAGATAGCTAGGTAGCCAACGAGTAAACCCATTAAAGCCAGGTTGGCGATAAGCGGCATACCGCCAAAACCATCAATGCTGACATAAACCCAGCTGATGCCAGATGCAAATTGACCAATACCCCAAGCGTAACCAATCCAAAGAGCATTCTTAGGACTTCGATTATGGATGAGCAAGAGTAGTAGCGCAGGGCTTAATATGGCAAGTGGCCATATTTGGTATGGAGCAAAGGATAGTGTTGTGAGAGCGCCAACAAAAACGGCCGCAAGCGGCCGTAGTAGGCGATGAACAAGTGTATTCGTCATCTAATTTCGTTCTCGTATTCTTAGCTTAATACTACAGAGCTAAGAGAGTGATACGTTATTCTTCGATAATCGGAAGAGGTTCTTCGTCAGGGATCGTTACTTGAAGCTGTATAACACGACGGTTATCTGCAGAAGTGACTTTGAAATGATAACTTTCAATCTCGACCACTTCGCCACGTGATGGTAAATGACCGAATGCTGTCATCACCATGCCACCAACGGTGTCAACTTCGTCATCACTAAAAGCAGTTTTAAACGTGTCGTTAAACTCTTCAATAGTCGTAAGTGCTTTAACCGCAAAGGTATGTTTACTTAGCTTACGAATATCCAGTTCTTCTTCGTCGTCAAACTCGTCTTCTATTTCACCAACGATCTCTTCAAGAATATCTTCAATGGTGACTAGGCCAGAAACGCCGCCAAATTCATCGACAACAATTGCCATGTGATAACGTTCTTCACGGAATTCTTTCAGTAGGCGATCAACACGCTTACTTTCAGGAACAACAACCGCTTGACGGATCACTTGCTCAATGTCGAATGGAGCGCTGTCTGAACCCAAGTACTTAAGTAGGTCCTTTGCTAATAGAATGCCTTCAACATGGTCTTTGTCTTCACTGATCACTGGGTAGCGAGAGTGTTGAGCGTCAGTAAGAAGTGCAATCAATGTGTCTAGATCATCGGTGCGTTCAACTGTAACCATTTGAGAGCGAGGCAGCATGATATCGCGTACTCGCATCTCTGAAATTTCCATGACACCTTCAAGCATATCGCGAGTGTCGTGGTCAATCAGGTCATTTATTTCAGAGTCGCGAATGACATCGACGAGCTCTTGGCGATCTTTTACTTCACCTTGAAATAGTTGGCCTAGGCGTTCAAAGAAGGACTTTCTACTCGGACCTTCAGATTTTTTACTTCCCTCAGAAGTGGGGGGGTTACCTTCGTTCATGATTTCTCAAAAAATAACGCTATCAAAAGTGTGATAGCACACATTACAACTCAGATATAGGTGATGGTTCACCCGCTCGATGAGTTATTGTTTCTCTGCAATGTAAGGGTCTTCGAAGCCCATACCTTGCATGATTTCAGTTTCAAGAGATTCCATCTCTTCAGCTTCATCATCTTCGATATGATCATAACCTAGCAGATGAAGACTGCCATGTACAACCATATGCGCCCAGTGTGCTAGCAGAGGCTTATTTTGCTCTTTAGCTTCTTTTTCGACAACTTGGCGACAGATAATCAAGTCACCTAGCAGGTCGATTTCAATGCCTGGAGGCGCTTCAAAGGGAAAAGACAATACGTTTGTAGGCTTATCTTTTCCTCGGTAATCATGATTAAGCTGGTGGCTTTCTTCTGCGTCTACAATACGAATAGTTAGTTCTGCATTCTCTTGGAATTGAGGAATGCTTTTGTCTAACCAAAGCTGTAGGTCTTGCTCAGTAGGAAGGCCTTGCTCATTTTCGACTGCTAATTGTAGATCTAGTTCAATAGACATCTATTTATCACCTTGTTCAGCTACTGCAGAGCTATTTTGTGTTGCTAAATGTGTTACAGGCTGTTGGGATTCAACCAGTTTAGCTTCGCGTTCTTCACGGCGGCGCTTTTCAATTTCTTTACGTTCTTTCTGATCTTGTGCTTCCCACTTCTCATAAGCGTTAACGATACGAGCGACTACTGGGTGGCGAACGACGTCATCAGAAAGGAAGAAATTAAAACTAATTTCATCGACTTCGCTTAATACTTCAATCGCATGACGCAAACCTGATTTTGCGCCACGAGGTAAATCTATCTGGGTAACATCACCAGTAATGACAGCTCGAGAGTTAAAGCCAATACGTGTTAGGAACATTTTCATCTGTTCAACAGTGGTGTTTTGACTCTCATCGAGAATGATGAATGCATCATTCAATGTACGACCACGCATGTAAGCCAGTGGTGCAACTTCGATAACATTACGTTCTATGAGTTTCTCAACTCGTTCAAAGCCGAGCATTTCAAACAACGCATCGTAAAGAGGGCGCAGGTAAGGATCGACTTTTTGGCTTAGGTCACCGGGTAGGAAACCAAGCTTCTCACCAGCTTCAACTGCTGGGCGAGTCAATAAGATACGACGAATTTCTTGGCGCTCTAAAGCATCAACTGCGGCTGCTACTGCAAGGTATGTTTTACCTGTACCTGCAGGGCCGATTCCAAAGCTGATATCGTGTGTCACCATGTTCACCAAGTATTGAGCTTGGTTTGGTGTACGTGGTTTAATGACGCCTTTTTTCGTTTTAATGGTGACTTCTTTACCGTAGTCAATTGTAGACTCAGCGTGTTGCTCCAAAATACCAGATTCAGTGATAGCAAGATGCACTTGTTCAGGTTCGATATCCGGCGCATTACCTTTTACTGGAGCTGTCTCCACATAAAGGTGCTTGATGATATCTAAAGCGGCTGCTGTGGTATGAGGTTTGCCAACAATAGTAAAAAAGTTACTACGGTAGTTAATTTCAACGCCAAGACGACGTTCAAGGTGCTTGATATTGTCGTCGAATGGACCGCATAAGCTTGCTAGGCGGTGGTTGTCTGCTGGTTCCAGACTGATCTCTAAGGTGACGATTTTATTGCTCAAATTAGCCTCTCATTTTGTGCCACCCACTCTTTTCAATAAACAAAGAGCAAGAAGCCCGATTGGGACCGGGCTTCTAATGGCGATTTCCCTATTTCTAAGATGGTCACTTAGTTAGGTAATTTCAAGCTTTTCATTTGAGCTTTGTGTTCAAATAATTGTATTGCCTATGGTGTAAATGTCGCTACACCTAGCTCGTCTTCACGTTTTGTTTTTTCCATCATTTCTGCTGGAGTCATTACAACGCGTAGACCCATGTCTTTTTCTGTGCGAACGAGTTCACCACGCAGCGAATTGGTGTAAACCTCAGTGATCTTCACATCTACGAATTGACCGATAAGGTCAGCAGAACCTTCGAAATTTACAACTCGGCTGTTTTCAGTACGACCACGTAGTTCCATAAGGTTCTTTCTTGACGGGCCTTCAACAAGGATACGCTGCTCTGTACCTAGCATTAGGCGAGAGAAACGCATAGCTTGAGTGTTCACAGTTTGTTGCAGTTCGTATAGACGATCTTTCTTCTCTTGTGCTGGCACATCGCATGGGTAATCTGCAGCTGGCGTACCCGGACGAGGAGAGAAAACAAAGCTGAAGCTCATATCGAAATCAACTTCTTTAATTAGCTTCATCGTATCTTGGAAGTCTTGTTTAGACTCACCAGGGAAACCAACAATAAAGTCTGAACTGATTTGAATATCAGGACGAGCTTTACGCAGTTTACGAATAATAGATTTGTACTCAATTGCAGTGTGTGGACGCTTCATCATTGTTAGGATGCGGTCACTACCACTTTGAACAGGTAAGTGTAAGAAACTCACTAGTTCAGGCGTATCTTTGTAAACTTCAATGATGTCGTCACCAAACTCAAGCGGGTGGCTTGTCGTGAAACGAATACGGTCGATACCATCGATAGAAGCCACAAGGCGAAGTAGCTCTGCAAATGTGCAGATATCACCTTCGTGAGTTGGACCACGGAATGCGTTTACGTTTTGGCCAAGTAGATTTACTTCACGTACACCTTGCTCTGCAAGTTGTGCTACTTCGAATAGCACGTCATCCATTGGGCGGCTAACTTCTTCACCACGAGTGTACGGTACAACACAGTAAGTACAGTACTTAGAACAACCTTCCATGATAGAAACGAACGCAGTCGCGCCTTCGGCTTTTGGCTCTGGCAGGTTATCGAACTTTTCGATCTCAGGGAAAGAGATGTCCATTACTGGCTTTTCGTTAGACAGTGATGATTTAATCATCTCTGGCAGACGGTGCAATGTTTGTGGGCCAAAGATAACGTCTACGTATGGCGCACGTTGACGAATGTRATCACCTTCTTGAGTTGCTACGCAGCCACCCACACCGATCACCACACCTTCTTTTTTATCTTTAAGTGTTTTCCAACGACCAAGCTGGTGGAATACTTTTTCTTGCGCTTTTTCACGGATAGAACAAGTATTCAGGAGTAGTACGTCTGCTTCCTCAGGTACTTCAGTTAGCTCATAGCCATTTGCAGCGTTAAGCAGGTCAGCCATTTTTGATGAATCGTATTCATTCATCTGACAGCCCCAAGTTTTAATTAGCAGTTTCTTACTCATTTTTTGTTCGCTCGATCGTTAGTTTAATTTAAGGGAGCAAATCGCCCAGTATTCATCTGCAAGTGCCGTTTTTCATATTAACTTGTTCAGCTTTTATGATTGGCTCTAGCAGCAAGGCGCGTATTGTACTGGTTTCAAAACCGACTGACTAGTAGTCTGATAAAATCTATTCGGTAGTGGTTTTTATTATCGTTAACACTAGATACAGCAAGGGGTAACCCTTTTTTCAAATAAGGTTTTTGGTTACAAGTTAGTTGTGAAAACGTACAATTAAAAACAGTCAAAGAATCAAACTGATAAGTACAAAATATGAACAGTTACGACATTGTGGTAGTCGGTGGTGGCATGGTTGGTGCTGCGACAGCAATCGGGTTTGCTAAACAAGGGTTGGATGTTGCTGTGATCGAAGGTTTTGCTCCAAAAGCCTTTGACGAATCACAAGCGATGGATATTCGAGTATCAGCAATTTCTCAAGCTTCCGTTGACTTACTTGAAGGGCTTGGCGCCTGGCAAAGCATCACTGCAATGCGCGTGTGTTCTTATAAACGGTTAGAAACTTGGGAGCACCCTGAGTGTCGTACTCGGTTTGATGCCGCATCTCTTGAACTGCCTCGTTTGGGCTACATCATTGAAAATAGATTGATTCAGCTTGGCCTATGGGAGCAGTTTGAAGAATATGAAAATTTAACGCTTTTGTGCCCAGAGAAACTGGACACTATTGAGTTCGGCGAAACGAACACCGTGAAGCTTCAATCTGGCTCTCAATTATCAGCTAAATGGGTGATTGGTGCAGATGGAGCAAACTCTGCCGTTCGTCAGCAAGCTGGAATTGGCATAACGGCTTGGGATTACCGACAACACTGCATGCTTATCAATGTTGAAACAGAATTACCTCAACAAGATATTACATGGCAGCAGTTTACACCTACTGGGCCTCGCTCTTTTCTTCCGCTGTGCTCATTAGAGTCACAAGGGAGTAAGTCTGGGCAAGGGTCGTTAGTTTGGTACGATTCGCCGAAACGAATTAGCCAGTTATCTTCGATGGGGAATGAGCAGTTACGTTCAGAGATCTTGAGTCACTTTCCAAAAGAACTTGGCGATATAAAAGTTCTGCAAAAAGGTTCTTTTCCACTARCACGCCGTCATGCTCAGCATTACTCAAAGGATAATTGTATTTTAGTTGGGGACTCTGCTCATACAATTAATCCATTGGCAGGGCAGGGGGTTAACTTAGGGTTTAAGGATGTTGCGGTATTACTCGACGTGAGTGCTAAAGATAATGGTCTGACTACGAGAGCAATTAAGAAGTATGAGTTACGCCGACGAGGGGATAATTTACTGATGCAAAGTGGAATGGATTTCTTTTACAAAAGCTTTAGTAATGAGATAGGCCCGCTTAAATTTGCACGAAATGCAGCATTAAAGTTAGCTGAGGGTGCTGGGCCAATTAAAGCAAAGGTTCTGAAGTACGCGCTAGGCTTATAGTGAATGAATAGCAAATAAAAAGGAGTGCATTGGCACTCCTTTTTATTTTAAATAAGTAAGCAACTAATTAGTGACGCAGACTGGAGAACCAATAGTCACCAAAGATCCTGTATAAGTTAACGCACCATTTTTGTTGTTGCGCTTAAAACTCACTAGGCTATTTGAGTGCTGATTAGCAGCTACTACCCATTCACCATCATCACTGATATAGAAATCCCTCGGAAACTTACCTTGTGTAGAGAAGCTGTCTTTAAAAGTTAGTTGTTGGTTTTCTTTGGATACCTCAAAGCAACTTATCTTCGATTGTGCACGACACGAAACATACAAAAAGCGTCCATCAGGAGATAACTTAATGGCCGCAGCTGCTTCACCTTTTTTCTCCTTAGGGAGAGCATCTATTTCCTGGGTTATGCCCCATTGTCCTAGCGTTTTCCTTAACACTAAGATCGTCTCTGATAATTCACAAACCACATAAGCTGCTGTTTCATCTTGGCTGAATACTATATGACGAGGGCCACTCCCTGGTGGAGTCATAATGCTTTGTGCTGGTTCAGACAAAAATTGGTTTTGCTCTTCATCAAAACAGTAGAAGTTTACGCGATCTGAGCCTAAATCGACCGTAGCGTATTGTGGTGTGGATTTTAGAAATACACATTGGTGAGCATGTGGTCGGGTCTGACGATCAGCGTGTGGACCACTTCCTTTCGGAGATATCGTAGCCATCCGCTGATCTATAGTTCCATCAATATTCAGTGCGAATATATCGAACGATCCTGAAGAGTATTGAGAGGTCACTATATATTTATTGTTCGGGTCGATAGCGATATGGCACGGGTGATCACCCACGATAGGTGCTGAATTCGTAGGGCTTGAGGAACTCTTATTATTAATAAAAGATAAACGTGGATGAGCATTTTGAGCCACTTCCGATATGACGTAGTAACCCGATTGACTAGAAACAACAAATGATGGGTTTTGACAGGAGCTAAGTAACTCTAGCTTGCTCAATATACCGGTAGTTGTATTTAAATTGACTTGATAGAGCCCCTGGCTTTCGCTTGGGTAATCGGTATAGCTGCCAATAGTTAGAGATATGTTGTTCATAGACTTGATGCCAGTAACGATAGTTATAGCTATTGTCTAATAAAAAGCGCCGATTGAAGAGAGGGAGTTAAGACGTTGTACGTGATGAGAGTAGCAAAACTGTGTTTTTAGATAAAAGAAAACCCAGCTAAAAAGCTGGGTTTCTAATGATGGTGCGGTCGGAGAGACTTGAACTCTCACACCTTGCGGCGCCAGAACCTAAATCTGGTGCGTCTACCAATTCCGCCACGACCGCAGCAAACTTTTTAGTCATATCGAYGATTGGTAARTCAATATRACGTTGTATAAATGGTGGCTACTGCGGGATTCGAACCTGCGACCCCATCATTA
>NZ_JAKJSW010000037.1:0-32114 GCF_050337375.1 Vibrio makurazakiensis
GCACATCAGAACTCGATACTTAACAATTTCTCACTATTTTTAGTTCTTAACTATCATCCACAATTCTTAGTTTCATCTTCAGATAGATACGAGACGTATTTTGTCCTTATACAAAAAAACACCGCATAAATGCGGTGTTTTCTTTGGCGGCCAAACCAGCTTGCTATATCCACTCTTGCTGTTCCATGGAAGGGAAATCAAGAATGTACATTTATATGACGCTACCTTTTCCAATTAGTTCAATTTAAGCGGCATTTTCTTTCGGGTTAGTATCTAAATCAAAAGAAGCGTTGATCAGTTTCTTTGTGTATTGATGTTTAGGGTTATTGAAAATCTCTTCGGCGGTACCTTGTTCCATGACTTCTCCTTTCTGCATGACAAGTACTCGGTCCGATAACGCTTTGACGACGGAAAGGTCGTGGCTAATAAACAAAAATCCAATGTTGTGTTTTGCTTGTATATCTTTCAGCAGGTCAATCACCGTTAATTGCACAGAGCGGTCTAGCGCCGATGTTGGTTCATCAAGCAGAATAAAAGAGGGCTCCAAAATCAGTGCACGAGCAATCGCGATTCGCTGCCTTTGACCACCTGAAAACTCATGTGGATAGCGATTGATGGAGTTTGACTCTAAGCGAACCTCTTCGAGAGCGACTCGGGCTCTTTGTAGGCGTTCTTTCTTCGTTAAATGTGGCTGATGTACTGTTAAGCCTTCAGTGATGATTTCTCCAACTGTCATTCGTGGAGAAAGAGAACCATATGGGTCTTGGAATACCATTTGAACATCTTTCTTGAGTTCAAAACGTTCGGTATCTGTCAGTAGACTTATATCTTGCCCTTTGTACGCGATACGACCTGTCGATGGTAACAAACCAATGAGTGCACGCCCTAAGGTCGATTTTCCAGAGCCTGATTCACCAACGATTCCGAGCGTTTCACCTTGTTTTAAAGTGAGTGAAATACCTTTTACGGCTTCGAAATATTGGCTTCGGCTTGGAATGAAGTGTGCTTTTGTTAGGAACTTAACTCGAATATCTTCTGCGGAAAGTAACTCAGGGGCCGATGTTGGAATTGGCTGCTTTGCCCCACTAGGAATTGAGTTAATTAACATACGAGTGTAATCATGTTTTGGGCACTCAAATAACGTTTGAGTATGCCCTTCTTCCACCAATTGCCCTTTGCACATCACCAATACCCGGTCGGCAAAGTGTTTTACGACACCTAAGTCGTGCGTAATGAATAAAATCGCCATTCCCATTTTGTTCTGGATTTCTTTAATCAGATCCAGAACTTCAGCCTGAACGGTAACGTCGAGTGCCGTAGTTGGTTCGTCTGCAATTAAAATATCAGGCTCATTAATTAGCGCCATTGCGATCATAATGCGTTGTAGTTGACCACCGGAAAATTCATGTGGGTACTTATCATAGGCTTGTTCGGCAAGAGGAAGGTGTACCAAATTGAACAGTTCTAAAACTCGTGATTTGGCTTGAGCCTTAGACACTTTTCTATGGCACATGATCGCTTCTGCTACTTGAATGCCAACTCTTAAATAAGGGTTTAGAGAGGTCATCGGTTCTTGAAAAATCATACCGATGCGATCACCGCGAATAGCCTGCATTTCGCGTTCAGTCTTTTCAAGAATGGATTCGCCTTCAAACTCAATACTGGACTGGTCGCAAATAATCGCGTTATCAGGAAGTAGTCGCATTAATGCATTCGAAGAAACCGATTTTCCTGAACCGGATTCCCCGACAATAGCTAATGTTTCACCGGCATTTAGCTCGAAATTAATCTTTTTTACAGCATCTATGATCCCATCGTTCGTTGTAAAGCTGACGGATAACTGACGAACTTTAAGTATGGATTGGTCTGACATTGTACTTCCTTATCAATTTAAGACATGCGGTGAGTGAGGTGCGTCGGGTGTCACTTTCAGTTGAGAAAAATGATGATGCGCTCTTTGAAGCTGTTCCAATTCAATCATCCATTGGGCACTGCGCTGCGCGCTACAAAATGCAATTAGGTGGTTGAGTAGGTCTTCACTTTGTTTGTTCAATAACGAGTGAGTTCGATTAACAAGCTCAGTATTTTCTAAGGAGATGAATTGCAATAAAGCGTATGACTGATTCAGAGTGTTGAATGCCAGTTGCTGTTGACCTAAGCGGTTTAGAATTTCAGATAAAGAAACGGTGGCATCTCGCAGTCCTGCAAGTAAGCACGCAAACTGACAAGGCTTTATGTCGTCATTGAAAGAGGCTTCTTGAACATGGTGTGGTAGATGAGTAAGAACGTCTTGGTAAAGGCGCTGCGCTTCTGGCCAGTGACCTTGTTCCATTAGCTGTTCTGCTTTTAGGTAGTGCATCCAACAACGTTCAAGTTCCATTTTCCCATCTCCTATTTATAAGATGGGTGGATGTTAATGATATTTATTATCAAATGCAAGTTAATGTCATTTAGACTGTCGTGCTAAAACCAATAAAAATGTCACAAATTGTATGATATTTGTTCGGTTAGGTGGTGATCTGGCGTAAGTCACTAAAATATAAATGAATTGCATCTACACTTAGCTTAACTATACCCAGAATAATAAAGGACGAGGAGGCAGCTATGGCAATTCAAGAGCTTAAAACAAACCAGCTGTACCAAGTAGCCGATCTTGAGAAGCTACCGTGTAAGTCGACAAAGGAATTGGCTCCTATAGATGAAATCGTCGGACAAGAGCGTGCTCAAAAAGCCGTTGAATTTGCGATGTCGATAAAGGAGAAAGGGTATAACATCTACGCGATTGGGCGTAATGGGCTAGGTAAACGTACCATGATTTTACGTTACCTAAACCGCCATCCACATGAGCCGACTCAACTTTTTGATTGGTGTTATGTGGCTAACTTCAAGGATATTCGTACACCAAAGGTATTGAAGCTACCTTGTGGTGTCGGTAATCGTCTAAAAGAAGATATTGAAAAGCTAGTGACTAAACTACTGAAAGCAATGCCTTTAGCGTTTGATAATGAAATGTACTTTGGCCGAGCTGATAAGTTAAAAAATCAGCTGGCTACTCGTCAGCAACAAGCTCTTGAAGCAATTAGCCAAGAAGCGAAAGACAAAGGGGTAAACCTCACCATCACTCAACAAGGTGACTACCAATTTGTTGCAATGGATGGTGAAGAACTTCATACAGAAGAAAGCTTTGAAGCGCTTAGCGAAGAAGAGCAAGATAAGTTCGATAAGACCATTGATGGTTTAGAAGTGGGTTTACGTACTATTTCACGTGAATTGACAGAACTAGAAGAGACTTATACCGAAAAGATTCAAAAGTTGAATGATGAAGTAACGCTAGAAGTTATTACTCACTTTATCAAGCAACTTAAGAAGGACTACAGCAAGTACGCTGAAATCAAGACGTACCTAACTGACCTTCAAAAAGACATTGTTGAAAACGCTGACATCTTCCTTGAAGAAAGCACAGAACAAGCAGAAATAGCGTCCGCTTCTTTAGATAAAAAGCTTCCACGACGCTATAAAGTCAATGTTCTGGTAAGCCAAAAAGAAGAAGAGTTCCCTATTGTTGTTGAAGAGAACCCTAACTACCACTCACTGTTTGGTTATACCGAAACGGCTACTTTTAAAGGTACGGTTTTTACAGATTTCTCTCTGATCAGAGCCGGTAGTTTGCATCGTGCAAATGGTGGCGTGTTGTTGATGGATGCCGTGAAAGTACTCGAACAGCCTTATGTTTGGGATGGACTAAAGCGTGCATTACGTTCTCGCCAATTAAGCTTAACGTCATTGGAAAAAGAAGTGACGTTAACCGGAGCGGTTTCGCTTGATCCTGAGCCGATCCCACTGGATGTAAAAATCATTTTGTTTGGTGATTACCGCACTTATCAATTACTGCAGCATTATGATGCCGAGTTTGCTGAGCTGTTCCGAGTGACCGCTGATTTTGAAGATGAGATGAAACGTTCTCCTGACTCAGAAATGCACTACGCGCGCTTTATTTCAAGCATCGTGCATGACAGTGGCATGCTTCATTGTGACCGCAAAGCGATTGGTCGCATTATTGAACACAGCTCTCGGCAAGCCGGTGACCAGGGTAAGCTTTCATTACACTCTGCACACATTGCTAACTTGTTGCGTGAATCTAACTACGTGGCCAAAAGTTCAAAATCGAACTTGATTCGTTCTAGCCATGTAGAACAGGCGCTTGCCAATCAGCAAATGCGTGTTGGTCGTCTTCAAGACAGTGTGATGGAAACCTTTATTAACGGGACAACATTGATCCACACTGATGGTGTTGCGACGGGTCAGGTTAATGCCTTGTCTGTACTAAGTACTAGCGATCATATGTTCGGGGCGCCTAACCGTATTACCGCAACAACCGCTTACGGTGATGGTGAGGTGATCGATATTGAACGTAACGTTGATTTAGGTGGCAGTATTCACTCGAAAGGCGTAATGATTCTGTCGGCGTATCTGTCTTCAGTCTTTGGCAAAACAGCGAAAGTCCCTTTGACTACCAATATCACTTTTGAGCAATCATATGGTGGTGTAGATGGTGATAGCGCAAGTATGGCTGAGTTCTGTGCTGTAGTGTCTGCTTTCTCTAAGCAACCTAACCGACAGGATATTGCCATTACCGGTTCTATGAACCAGTTTGGTGAGTCTCAACCTATTGGCGGAGTGAACGAGAAAATAGAAGGCTTCTTTGATGTCTGTGAAATTAAAGGACGTTCTAATGGGCAAGGTGTCATTATTCCACGCTCTAATATTCACAACCTCATGCTACGACCTGATGTGGTGAAAGCTGTTGAAAAGGGTGAGTTTAATATATGGGCGATAGACCATGTGACAGAGGCGATTGAACTGTTTACTGGTAAGCCTGCGGGTGAAGCCTGTGATGAAGGCAGTTACCCTATTGATACTATTTTTGGTATTGCTCAAGCGAAGCTGAACGCGTTGAGAAAGTAGCTTAGCCTTAAATACCAGATACCGTTACGGTATCAAATAATATTAAAAACACTGCTAATTAAGCAGTGTTTTTTTGTATTGGGAGCTTATGGGCTAAAAAGAATGTGGGGCGAGAGCCATTCCTTTACGACGTACCCAATTGCTTAGAGCGTTAGAGGACGTCTGATTTTCAAGCAAATGTATGGTTTTCTTTATAAGATAAACCGATGCTCTGAGAGATCGAAGTTTAACCTTTCTGTGATCTCTTTGGCTTTATCGAGGCTTTGATCATTAAATTGCACTCCGTATTTCCAGTACTGGCTTGAGAGTTTTTTGTTCTTCACTATACCGCTTAAAATAGGGCTGTCTTCTGACTTGTCGTTGTCTAAGATCTTTATGTCGACGCCATGTCCAACGTTGTATTCATTAACCGCACGATCGGTAACGATTTGGCATCCAGACTCTGATATATCTCTTACTTCACATAAGTACTTTTGCTTGTCGGGAGCCAGTATCCCCGAAAGGGTTATTTCTAAGCGAGCATCAGAGCGTAACCCTTGTTTGACTTGGGTGGCGGTGGGTAAAGAAATGAAAAGAATGCAATTTGGCCCTGCCTGAACCACATATTCAATTTTGCTTTTGAAGTAGATTCTAGCGCCTTCTCCTTTTTGAGAAATTGCGCATGCCTTGATTGGGTAACCGCGCTGGAAAAACAGTGCAAAGTCTTGTGGGCTCACGTCAGGTTTTTCTAACAACAGTAAGTTGTTTGAGTGGATCCCAATGAATTTTGAACGGCAGCGTAAAGTATTACCGGTAGGGGTCGCTACATTGAAAGCAAACTCACTGAGGGGAGACACATGAACAAAAGCATCTTCCCCATAAACAATGGTTCCCATGTCAGGTGGCGTTGCATCTTGTGCGTTGTGTAAAGGGATAGATGCGTTGTTTTGAGCTGGAGAAGTGCTGTCCATATATGTCTCTACTATGAAATTCAATAAGGGTTTTGTTTCATAGTGTAGTTATAGAAGATATTGCTTAGGTAGCAAGTGAATTTTTATTATTCGATGAACTGCTTCAGCATTTTATTCACATTACAGCGATAATGAGCATCGCGTTTTCATCCAACATGTAAGATAAATATTATGCTTAGTTATGCGTTAGAATACTAAGGCGTTCTACGATCAGTGACGAAAACGCAGTTTAGTCCCGTCAAATTTTAACTTGCTAAGTAGCTCTTTGACGTGAGATTTACCTAGGTCATCAAACTCCATCCCATAACGAGCATAGTGTGTCGACTTTTGTAAGTTACAAACTTTGCCATACAGTTGTGAGAAACTCTGTCCGTTTTTGTTCGCAGGCAGAAGTTCAATGGTGATATTGTCTCCGACCTGAATAGGGCGAGTGGTTGGTGACGTCACAAAGCGACAGCCCCCTTTTGATAGGTCACGGATCTCACACTCAGTACGCTGTTTACCTATGAGAACTTTCCCGCCTAGATTTACTTCGTAGCGGGTTTCTTTACGTAACTGAGTTACCTGCATTGCGCTGGGTACGGTGAGGACTAACAAAGGAAAAGGCATTGTTAGTTTGTGTTTAAGCTGGCTTTTAAAATGGACAATCGCGCCTTCACCTCGGTGAGACAAAGCACGGATAGTCATGTTAAAACCTTCTTGAAAGAAAAATTCTAGGTCGTCACGAGAAACACTAGGTACTTCAACGACGATACAGTTGTCACTATGAGTGCCAATAAAACGAGTCGTCGTTAAAAATTTGGTGCCAACTGGAGTCGTGATGTTTAAAGTCAGTTCACTACCATGTTCAACGATGGAGAGAGCATCGGTACTATTTAACGTGGATACCGTTTTGTTACGAGGGTGATGAATGACAGCTCTCTGATCGGTAAGCTGCTTCACTGGCGAATTCATTACTAATTCTCTCCATGATCTGACGTTGATAAAGTGACGAATGTGATTAGTTTTATCTCGTTCTTTTTTATAATTTTTGTTTTATTTTATTCGTGCAATGTTTGTAGTTCAAATAATTGTTACTAAAAACGTATGAGTTTAGTGGAGTTCGTCATGGAAAAAGTCGTTTGGTATAAAGAAAAGTGTCAATTTAATGTTGAATTAGCAGCGGGCTATTACGCGAAAGTGCAATATAAACTCATTGATGATGCCATGCATATCACGTCGACACGGGTTCCCGATGAACTTCAAGGCAAGGGCTACGGCAAAGTCATGATGGAATCTGTTCTTCCTGTGATTGAGCAAGAAGGCTACAAAGTTGTCCCTATTTGTAGTTATGTGGTGCATTTTATGAATCGCTCAACGAAATGGTCACACCTTTTGAGCAAGAGTAATTGATCGCTTAACTATGACGTTGAGTTGATGTTTGTTGTATAAAAGTGATGACAAAGGAAACATTGTTGAAGCCGATTTATTTAGATATTACGAGCAGTTTAGGTCGTGAAGCCCTAATAAGCGTGGAGGTTATCCAGTCTCTTTGGGGAGGCTATGGGGAGTTAGTTAGACTACATTTCCCTGATCGCTCTCGTGTGATTGTGAAGCATGTACGTTTACCAGAAAAGTCTCAGCACCCTAAAGGGTGGAACACTCAGTTGTCGCATCAGAGAAAGGTCCATTCTTATCAAGTCGAAACGATCTGGTATCGAGACTATAGCCAACTTCTTGATGAAAGATGCCCTATGCCACAAGGGTTACTATGCAAACAAAGTGATGAAGAATGGCTGATCGTGATGGAAGATCTTGTCTCACAGGGTTTCCCGGACACTCGCAATGAAGCCAATAGTGAGCATTTAGACAGTTGCTTGTGCTGGCTAGCCAATTTTCACGCCAAACATATCGGTCATCAACCTACCGCTTTATGGGAAACTGGGACTTATTGGCACCTAGATACTCGGCCTGATGAGCTCAAAGCTATGAAGGACAAAGACCTGCAAGCTCAGGCGAGTAAATTGGATCAGTTGTTAACTCTCGCGCCTTATCAAACTTTGGTTCATGGCGATGCTAAGTTGGCTAATTTTTGCTTTTCACACGATGGAAAACAGGCGGCAGCGGTAGACTTTCAATATGTAGGCGCTGGCTGTGCGATGAAAGATGTCGCCTTATTCATGAGTAGTGCAGTAAAACCTGACGATTGCCAGCAGATGGAAGCACAGATCCTTGATACCTATTTCAAGCACTTAGGTACTGCTCTTCATTATTATCAACCCCATCTTGATCGTGAAGATGTGGAGAAGGCATGGCGGCCACTTTTCTATGTCGCGTGGGCAGATTTTCATCGTTTCGTTAAAGGTTGGAGCCCCGATCATTGGAAAATTAACCCGTACACCGAGCAATTGACTCGCTCTGTTCTAGCTAACATAGGCTCTGAACCGCTGTAGAGTTTGCGCATGCTGAAAGTTTAAAAATGATGCTAAGCCTCGTTCTTGAAAGTCATTGAATAAAAAAAGCCCATCAACCACTAGTAATAGTGAGTGATGGGCTTTTTAGTTTTTAGTGATGATATCTACATCCAAATGTGTTTTTTCTTTGGTGATACAGAGGTTAATTTAAATTTGATTCAGCTCTGTTTGCTTGAGCTAGCTTCGCATTGAATCCATTTTTATCTATATCGCCCATGATACGAGCAGACCTCACTTCCCCATCGGGTTGGTAGAAAAAGATGGCTGGTGGGCCGAACACATTTTTATCACTCAACCACACCATTTGCTCTGGTGTACTCTCAGTGATATCCAGTTTGATTTTTTTCCAATCAGTCAAAGACTGGTTTACTTGAGCATCATTAAATACGTTTTGTTCTATGACTTTACAAGAAACACACCAGTCTGCGTATAGGTCGATCAGTAGCTTATCGCCATTGTTCGCAGCTAACTGTATCTGTTGTTCTAATTGAGATATTGAACTCAGCTTCGTGAATGTCGTTGAAACTGAACCTGACATAGCCTGGCTGTTTTGCTGCGCACTTGTTTTAAACTGATTGGCTTTTAACGGGTTGAGCGGATCCGTGTTTCCTAATAGCAAGCCAATGATAAGTATCAAACCATAGAATAGGGTGACAAACGCGAATAGCCTTCTGGTTCGTGGCCAACCCGGTAGAGAGGGTTCTAATGCCCCAAAGTGGATACCTGAACCGACAGCAAGTGCGGCCCATAACCCCATAATATAAAGCGGCTCGATAAATCGGCTGAGTAATACAACAGATACAGAGAGCAATAACACACCAAAGACTTGCTTAACAGATACCATCCACGGACCACTGCGCAATAGTAGGCGTCCGCCACTCGCCCCAATAACAATCAACGGCACTCCCATGCCTATCGCCATTACGAATAACGTGGTACCGCCAAACAACCAATCTTGGGTGGTAGAAACATACAATAAGGCTCCCGCAAGTGGTGCGCTAACACAAGGTGAAACCACAAGAGCGGAAATAGCTCCCATCATAAATACACTGGCTAATTTCCCTCCCCCAAGCTTGTCTGAGCCTTGATTCAACTTTTGTTGTAACGAAGAGGGCAGCTGTAGTTCGTAGAACCCGAACATTGCTAACGCTAGCAAAATGAAAATTGCCGCAAATACGCTCAGCAGCCAAGGTTGTTGCATTGCAGATTGCAAGTTAATGCCTTTAGCAAGCGTGGTCACCAAGACCCCTGTTATGGCATAACTGCTTGCCATTCCTAGTACATAAGAGCTGGAAAGTGCCGCCCCTTTTTTGCCTGACATCTCTTTTTGCCCGCCGATAATACTGGCAAGAATAGGGATCATTGGCAATACACATGGAGTAAGCGATAAGCCTAAACCAAGCAGGAAAAACACTAACAGTGCTTGTGGTTTCCCTGCACTGCTCAAGAAGGATGATAGGCTAGATGTATCGGTACTCAGTTGTTTAAAGTCCAGCGTTGTGTCGTTTTCTGGCTCGGATTGAGTCAGTGTTTTTAGAGGTAAATCTAAGACCTGTTTTTGAGGTAAATAACACAAACCATCATCTGCACACCCTTGGAATCGCAATGTCAGATTACCTTGCCCTGTGTAAGGTAAGGTTATGGTTAATGGGTCGTGGAAAACGACAACTTGACCAAAATTCGGGTCTTGTTTCTCTTCTCCTGGTTGGGAGTAGATAGGGGCTGATAGTGTCAGCGGTTCAGCACTCTTAAAGGAAAATCGAGATTTATAAAGGTAGTAACCTTGCTGAGTATCAAAAGTTAGGATCGCACCCTGTTCTTGGACTTCCCATGTAAATGGGAAGGCTTTTTCGACGGGCAAAAATTTACTTTCATTGGCATATGAAAAGGTGCTGCATAGGATGAAAAGCAGCGAAATGATGTAGTGCTTCATTTCTGGAGAAACTCCGTATCTTGCTGGATGGTTAATTGGTCATCAATGAAAATGGCTGCGACTTCTTTTGGAAGCGGTAAAGTCGGGTGCAGAGTGAGTGAGGTGCTTAACGCTCCTGCTATTAACGCTGAATGAGCAACGACGGTAACCGAGAGTATTTTCTCCTCGGTTCCCGCTTCCGACAGAATATGTGATGTGTCTGTATCTCCGAACTGGAACCGACGCTCGTAATGCGCAGACGTTGTCAAAGCCGAATCTGTTATAGGGACTGCGAAATATGGCTCACTGCTGTTTTTCGGGTTTAGAACAGCAATATTGAAAGGTGAACCGTCTGGCTTCGTGCCCAATGCGTATATATCGCCACCAAAATTGACTAGCATCGACTTAACGCCATAACCTTTCGCAATATTGACAGCCTGATCAACGGCGTACTCTTTGATAACCCCACCAAAATCAAACTGTGTTTCAGGGTGGCTCACTACTAATTCATTCTCTTCAATGCGCCAGCTGTTTTTACCCATCATGGGCTTAAGGCGTTGAAACGCTGCTTCTCGAGTTAATGTTGGCTCAAGCTGCAGTAACGCTTTGACACTGCCAATCGTTGTATCAAACATGTCGCTGCACAGTGTATTGAGATGGGCTAATTGATGAAAAATGGAGAGAGATTCTTCATCAAGTTCAACATTCGACGTTGTACGTTGGTTTACGTGCTGAGTTAACCAAGATCGCGGCGAGTAGAAGTTATACTTGGCTTCTAACCTTAATGTATTTTGCTCAATTTCCTGTGCGATGTGAGACCATTTATTACGCGGTTGATCCGCAGAAAWAATTTGGATCTCACAAGGTACTGTCATTGCTTGAAAGCGATGAATCATTGGGTCGTTAGAACTCATATGTTGCTCCAACAGCCCACCATTGCGCTTCAAAGCCGTTACTCTGTTCGTAGTAAGCCGCAAGAGCATTCAGTCTCAGCCCTTTAACAACCTTGAAGCTGGCACCGAGTTCGTAGGAATTAGCGGTAAAATCACCAAGGCGGAGGTCAGACGTGGCGTAGCCTGTTGCTGCGAATGAAGGGTCAGAGCTATAAGGATCTCGATAAAAGTCTGCGCCTTGTTGGTTATACCAAAAGTAGCCAGGCGCAAGTGTTACCCACTCATTGATTTGCCACGACATTTTCCCTCCAAGTTGGTGAGACATTACTCCCCAATCATCCTGGAACCATTTGTATCGAGGTCGAACAACAACACTGTCAGAAATAGAGTAGAACGCTTGTAGGTTTACCCCGCCAGAAAGCCGTGTATCTGGTCGAGAATCTTGCCCTAGGAAGACTTCATCATTGTCAATTTGTCCGTTTTCGTTGACATCAATTTCACGTAGCACCGTTAAGTAGTGGTTGCTCAAATAGCCACTTCTGTAGCCCCCATAGCCAGTAAATATCGCATAAAGGTTTGGAGAAAATGTTTGAGATAGACCTGCTTCAATGCTGCCTGTGAAGATGTCTTTCCACTCTTGCGAATTTCCGTAATTTTCATACTTTTTGAATGCCAAAGTTTGATCGAATAGCATTGAACCGCCTAAACTGTATGAGCGGTTTTTTGCGCTATCTGCATAGATCAAAGCTTTACCATTAATGCCAAGGCTTTCATAGTCTTCTTCGACCGATGCATTACCACCAAACGTCCACTCATTACGCTTTTTGTCTCGGAAAGTTGCACTGAGGTTTACGGATTTTCGAGTATCTTCTAAACCGTACTTTTGGATTTCGTAGCCACTACGGTGTGGATCGTAGCCAGATCGAATAACTTCGTCAGTTTTACCTTGTGCTTGAGTGGTTTTTTGAGCACGTGCCCAAGCGTCATTAGCACCGGAGACCGGCGTGGTTGGCCCCCATGATGGGGAGGCGCCAGAGACCGTATCGTAGCCAAGCTCTGCGTTGATGGTCCAATCGAGCCCGATGCTCTTCTCCACTGAAATGATGGAATCGTTGGCAGATACTTTGTCGCTGTACTCATCATAGCTAAGGTAATGTACTGAGATATGATCTTCTGCTATTGCGCTATTCGCTATAGCCGCTGCACCAAGCAGCGTAATTGGCAATTTTTTCATTTTTGTTCTTATATATTTTGGATTAATTACAACCGCAACCGCCGCCACCGACGCCACTGCCACCTACAGAACCTTGCTTGTAGGCAAATACTTTTTCAGAAAACACATCAAACTCAGGTACTGGCCCACCTGGTTTCATTTCCTTTTTTGCTAGAGTTCCTTTTTCCCATGGCTTTACGGGCTTAATGCCTAAAGCTTCATCAACAAAGGCCAGTGCAGAAGGCTGTTCCTGTTCTGGTTCAGTGTTTGCCTTTTCTTTAAGCGAAAGCTGCTCTGAAGTGGGTTTGATTAGCTCTATATTCCTGCGAGTTCCGAGGTCAGAATCCGCGCTGTTATATATGGTCGAAGAAATGACTTCTTCTTCATAATTTCCATTTTTCGAAACTGAAACTTGTTCTTTGATAGGCTTCTTTCCTAAGCCGCTAAGATCGACCTTAGGCGAGGCTATAGACAGCACCGGTATGAGCAAAGAACCGACAAAGAGTGATGCTCTTATCATTACAGCTGCACTCCCATATCTGATAAATCATCAAGTATTACGTCACGGATGTGGTTGATTGCGCCAAAACGAATTTTGATAACTTTGCCCTGATAGATGTAATACAAAGCAGGCATACCAATAGGTTTAAATTCAGCTATCAAGTCTTGTTCCGGGTCATTAATTACAGGGAAAGTAAGTCCGAGCTGTTTTTGAAACTCGATCCCCACTTCAATGTCTTCATCCACATCTACTCCTTTAAAAGAAACCCCTGTCCCCTCTAGCTCAACTGAAAGCTGGTTTACTTCTGGCAACTCTTCACGGCACGAGACACACCATTCAGCAAAGAAATCGACGATGGTGAGTTCATTCGCGCTAAGGTTGAGTTTTTTAATCACCTCTTCTGACAGTGAGTCTCCTTCTTGGTAGGCAAATGTCGGCAGTGAAACGCATAAGGCAAATAGAGCCAAAATTCGCTTAAACATACAGTTCTCCTTTAGTTAGTTATTGTGTTTTTAGATTTTCCAAGTTGTAGCTTGGTGTCGTATTCAACGGATAAAATGTCCGAAAAATACTTATCGAGTTGATTGTTATTATTGGCGCTGAACACCTTGTCAGGGTCGTTTGTGCATTGCTGAAATTGGTCCAAGCGAGATGCATTCACACCGTAACCAATGAAGTTCATTTCAATACCAAACTGATTGATGACTTTGTTGCAAAATCCGGCATTGACTAGTTGGTCAAACGTGCTGCCGGAATCATCACCATCGGTAAGTAGAACGAGCTTCTTACGAACACCGAAAGACGGGCTAGCCGTGACTCCCCAGGCATGCTGCCACTCAGGTAATAGCTGACGAACCCCCCAAATTAATCCTTGATAAGAGGCSGTTCCGCCACTCACGGTTAAGGCGTCAATATTCTTTTTAACAACAGAAAGTTGGTTGGTTAATGGCAGTAGTGGCGAGTTTGGGCTGCAGTCGGTTAGCCACTTTTGTGGAGGGGTAAACCGAACTGCACGTTCTGAATGAAGTGTTGCTAGATTGTCGACCGTTAGCGATGCTGAAAAAGTATCATTCTGGTAAGCAAGGCCATCAATGCAATACACACCAGTAGGCTCGTTACTTAACCATGGTGGCCTATTTGCCGACACTCCTGACTCGAATGGAACAATAGATACACTCACGGCTCCAGAAGCATTCGCTTGTGTGCTTTCCTGTTCAATTGTGTTTAAGGCTGTGGTTAAAATGGATTTCAGTGAATCTAGGTTCCCTGACATCGAACCTGAAATATCAAGCACTAGCACCATCTCTGTAGGAATAGCCGTAGGAACTTCAGTCACCCGTGCTTCCATTTTTCCGCCCGAGGCCATGACATTGGAAGAGAAATCTTCATCCGTAAAGGTAGGGAGAAGGGCTGAAAGTGAGTAACCGATACTGATATTACATTTCTGGTTTACGGGTGCTAAACGAGTGATACCCGCTAAGTTAGGTTGGTAATACTCTTGATACGCACTGAGCATTCGAGGCTGTGCTTGATCTGAATATGCGCACGCCAGAGACGCTGAATCGGCTGCCTGTGCTGCTCGGTTTGAAACCATAATTTGTGCTGAGATCATGAGTGTTGCGATGACCATAAACAAAGCGGGAATCAATAGCGCAAGGAGTGACACAGTCATTGAGCCAGCCTGACGTTTAGCGTAAGAAGGTGTCGTAGACAACGAATTCATAGCTGCTTTCCAATTAGAACTGAGGAGCTCGACAGTGTGTTAGGTAGAGTCAGGATTATTTCATCTTCAGGTGAATAGTTAAGGCAGAGTGTCAGCTGCAACAATTTGGCTTCTCGGTCTACAATCGAGGCGAATTTTGCCCCTTTGACCTTGAGCTCTGTTAGTTGGTTGACTGGTTTCTCAACCTTGCAACTCGTTCCCGCATAGACTTGTTCATGGATCCATTTGTCTTGTGCAGAGTGGTAAAAGTAACTTTCAAGCGTAATACCGATATTTCTCGTTTCGATATTGTCTGGCAGGTATCGCTTTGCCAGCACCAATAAAGGTGCCGCTAAATCACTGGATACGTAAGTTGGGGCGGCGCCCGTTTGTGCTGCCGATTCAGTTATGGTTGTAGATACCGCATTGACTAAGTTATAAGCCGCAGTATCGAGCTGGATTTGGGTGTAGAACAAACGGTATGAGGCAACAAATCCCCATAGCAAAACCATCAAAGCTAATACCACAAATGGAAACTCGATTACGGTCGAGCCATTCTGATTGAGCTTCGTCGCTGAATGTTGAGCTACGTTAGTGGTCTTATTTATTGTCATAGCTGACCAATACCTTACGGCTCAAGGTTGTAAAATTGCCGACAGATTCAGTAAATTTCTCAGACAGGCCAGGCAGTAGCACAAAGGAAAATTCGTAAGTGATCTTGTACTCACCCAATTTAGCGTCTGCGTAAGAGACAGAAGCCAAATTGGCAATATCACTGATGGTTTTCCCATAAAGGGGAGGCGACACTGTTAGCTTGTCTGTTTCAAGCATTGGAAATTGTCCGATCTTCTTTATGAAGGTTTGCTCCGAACGTAAACCACCGGCTAGTGAACGAACATCACGCACCCCTGCGCTCACCGCTGAATCGAAAATGATGTTTACCAGTAATAGTCTGCTGAGTTCGAAGAACCCTAAGATCAGAATTAAGAACGGGATGAGTACCATCGTAAACTCAAGGCTTTGGCTGCCACTTTGTCGCTTCATCATCGTAAAGCCCCTGTTTCAACCTGTTCTGCAAGGCTTTGGTAGTACGCACTGTTGTTCGCAAACTCTTGTTGAGAAAGATCATCACGCRCAATCATTTTTGCTGACTCGCTGTCACCGGAAAGGGCGTAGGCCAACGCTAGATTTAGGCGTAACTTTTCGCTGGCTTCCCCACGTTTGAAGATCGGATAGAGAATACGAATGCCTTGTTGAGGGTTACCATCCAAAATCCAAGACAGCGCAAGATTATTGCGATATTCGTTGCTTGATGGTTTTAGACTTATCGCCGAAGAATAGGCATCTCTAGCTAGAGAGTATTGTTGATTTAACGAGTAACTCACTCCTAAGCTGTTCTGTGCCACATCATCATTCGGTGACATTTCAACTGCGGTCTCTAATGCGGTGATGGCTTCAGGTACCTCACCTATCGCTAGCAATGCACGACCAAGTTCACGCTGCATAGAACCCGACTGGCTAATATTGCTGCCCTGTCTTAAGTAGTGCAGCGCTTCATCGTAACGACCAGACTGATTAGCAGCCGACCCCATGAGTAGTAATAATTGAGGATCTTGAGGTGCTTCTTTCAACATCTCTCGATACAAAACCATGGCACTTTCAGGTCGACCGTTAGTTAATGCTAGTTCCGCAACTTGCAAATTTTTCTGTTGCTCGCTTTGCATTGTTTGGTTTGATTGGCAACCGACGACAAGGAGCAGGCTGCAAAGTAATGTGGCTACTTTTTTCATAAGCCCCCCAGCGTTTGCATTAAGCTCAGCATGATAGGAGCAACGATCATTACAACCACAGGGAGCATGATTAAAACCACTAAAGGTAACGACATTTTTGCCGGGATCTTACCGACCCATTCTTCTAATTCTAAGAAATGGTATTGGCGACTGTCAGAGGCAATTAGGCTAAGCGCCTGCGCGATTGGGGTACCAAACTGTAGCGCTTGATTCATAGTGGTCACCACGTTGTTAACATCAGGAATTTGTACTCGCTCGTCTAAGTTGATGAGCGCTTGTTGAGGAGAGTCGAGCACGGCAATTTCAGTCGATGTCAGCAGCCATTCACGAGATAGTGCTGGAGAAATGGTTTTCATTTCTTCACCGACACAGCGAAATACCGCTTCAAGTGTCAGTCCAGAAGCAACACAAACCACCATGAGGTCGACAGCGTCTGGTACAACTCGGCTGATCTCCGTTCTAATTTGGTCTA
The DNA here is from genome assembly GCF_050337375.1 of Vibrio makurazakiensis. Lineage (NCBI taxonomy): Bacteria > Pseudomonadati > Pseudomonadota > Gammaproteobacteria > Vibrionales > Vibrionaceae > Vibrio > Vibrio makurazakiensis. The sequence continues at coordinate 16,853 of NZ_JAKJSW010000037.1, forward strand.
CTTTCCAACTTAATAACCGGTCGATCGCAATACCTGCGATCATTGCAATCGCGATGCATTCAGCTAGTGCGAAAGGAGAGAAGCCATCAATTTTAGTGATGTACCAAGCGCACCCACTTATCGCCATCAGCAGCCCGCGGATCACTAGGTAGCGGACTTCAGCGCCCGAATCGATCCAGCCGATCAACGCTAACTGTCTGCGGCGAGATTTCTGACCTTCAAAGTTCCAAGAATGTACCCAACTTGGCTTCGGCTGTGAAAAGCTGCCGATGCGGCCTAGCCGTTGGGAGACTATGTCTCGTTTGAACGAGTAAGCACTAGCGGCTACAGCGAGTAATAAGGCGAAAGCAAAAAGCGCAAATGATAGGTAGATCATGATGCGAACCTCTTGTTACGAGTCATAGCGTTAAGGCAAATCGCACCTAAAGAAATACTGCCGACAACATAAATCATGACGCTTTGGCCTGATTCTGATTCAAGCAATAGATCGACCATGGTTGGCTCCATCCAAGCCATCACTCCTAGCAAACCAATAGGCAGCACAGACAGAAACAGCGCTGTCATTCTCGGTTCAGACGTTAAGCTTTTTACTTTTTTTCTCATTGCACGGTTATCGTGCATGGTTCGACTTAGGCTATGGAGGATTTCACGTAGCTGACCACCGTTTGCCTGATTAAGAATTAGCGCGACAGAAAAGTAACGAAAACTGCTGTAGGGCAGGCGAATACAAGCGTCATCTAAGGAATGGCGAAGGCTTAACCCAAGGGCTAAATTGTCACTAATGTTAGAAAACTCTCGACCTAGCAACCCGGGCTGAGTTTGTGCTACTTGATCAATGGCTTGAGGTATTGATAGACCAGCAGATACCGCTCTCGAAATCAGGCCAAGAACATGAATGATCCCTTGCTCGAACTCTTCAATTTGTAGTCTTTTTCTATACATTGAGAGTGCCGCTACGCAGATCACCCACGCCGAAAGCACCGCACTCATTTGAAGATGAGCTGGTACTTTCGGGAACAGAAAATAACAGCCAACCGGAAGCCCAATTGTGATTAAAGCAATGGCTACCTTATCGGCTTTCGTCAGTAAAGAGTCCACTCGAATGAACAACGCATGTAACGCGTTACCACGCAATTGGTTCGACTTACGAATAGAGGTTTCTTGGCTATTCACTAGTTTATGGTTAGAAAATTGTGCGAGACGCTTTCTAACTATTCGGTGCTTAGACTGATACCGAACTCCCCAGCTAACCGCAGCCAATAAGCATAAAAGTAAGACCACGATAATCATGCTTCTAACTCCATAGCACTGCGCAAATGGTTTTCTAATTTATGATGACGAGCTTTTTCTGCGAAAGATGGCATACATTTAGCACTTTGGTATGTGCCAACTAAATAACCTTGGGTGTCCTCTCCGTGAGAGTGGTAGGCAAATAAGTCTTGAGTCACATACTGATCACCTTCTAGCCCCAGCACTTCAGTAATTGAAACAACTCTTCGTTTCCCATCGCGCATTCGGTCTACTTGAATAACGACATCGATCGTGTCAGCGATCTGACGGCGCAAAGCAAACAAAGGCAGAGTTGCTTGGCTCATCATCAACATGTTCTCCATTCGAACTAATGCATCTGCTGCCGAATTGGCGTGCAAAGTACAAAGAGATCCGTCGTGACCCGTATTCATGGCTTGCATCATTTCAAAGGCTTCGTCACCACGAACTTCACCTAAAATAATTCTGTCTGGACGCATTCGGAGTGCGTTTCGCACTAACTCCCTTTGGCTGACAGGTGCTAAGCCTTCAGCATTTGCTGGGCGAGTTTCTGCTCGTACTACGTGCGGCTGTTGCAGGCGTAATTCAGCGGTATCTTCGATGGTAATAATTCGTTCTTGAGGCGAAATACTGAAAGACATAGCATTGAGTAACGTTGTTTTACCTGCGCCTGTTCCCCCTGCAATCAGTACGTTTAGCCTTGAGCGAATAATAATGTCGATAAGCTTAACCATGGATTTCGACATCGCGCCGAATTGTTCCAGTTGGCTCAGAGATAACTTGTCTTCACTGAACTTACGGATAGAAATGTACGTCCCATCCAAAGCGAGTGGCGGGATCATTACATTGACTCGGCTACCATCTTCAAGTCTGGCGTCAACTAGCGGGTTTGATTCATCGATTCGGCGTCCTACTTTACTGACAATTCGGCGAGCCAGATTCAAAAGCTGTTCTTCATTTCGAAACTGAACCGATGTTTTTTGCAGCTTACCAGAGCGTTCTACATACACTTCCTGGTGGCCGTTCACCATAATGTCAGAGATACCAGGATCGTCGATGAGTGGCTGTAAAGGACCTAAACCAAGAAACTCGTTAAGTAGCTGCTCGACAACGTCATTGACCTCTCGATGACCGAGAGGTAACTGTTTGGCGTTTACTATCTCAGAGACAACACTCGCGATACGCGACTCTAATTCTTTGCTGGAAAGAGAGACCACCACTGAAGGTTCAATTGCACGTATTACTTCCGCATGAATGGCGTAGTAGTACTCACGTATCGATGGATTCGTTGTATCAGCCTTGCGCAATACGTTCTGGTTGCTATTGCTTGGCTCTTGTAGGGTTCTGTTATTTCCGAACATTACGCGCCTCGCTTCCAAAACTGACGACGAGAGCGTTGCGGCGCTTGTCCGGTGACTTTATTCATTAATGTCTGAAAAGCTGCTTTTACTCTTTTATGGCCAATATGTACGGGCTGCCCCAGTGATGACTTCGCGACAAAATGGCTAGGCGCGAAGGAAATTTCGACATCGACCGGTACACCTAAAGCGTTCTCTACATCTTTTGCTGAGATCATAGAAGCCGAATCAGATTTAGTGTGATTCAGCACGACGATATTGTGGAAGTAGGAATCACCTTGAAGCTGTTTCAATATTTGATTGGCGTTGCGAATAGCCCCTAAAGTCGGTTCAAGGACAATGATGCGAACGTCGGCACTTCTTAGTGCATGTTGGCCAACTTGGTCACGTAATGAGTAGGTAGGAATATCAAGAGTGACGTAGTCTGTGTTCTGTAAACAAAACTTATTAAACAGCTCTAAAGCGGTTTTTTCTGGCCAAAACGGAGTGCTTTCTAATGAAAGGTAGCCAGTAAATAACGTGTGTTTCTCTGAAACTTCAACACCACTTCGTTCGAACAGTACCGGTTCTAGCCTTTCTGGAAATTGAAGCATCTCAACCAGTGCAGTGTTGCCTTCGACATTCAATAGTAGATCTAAATCGCCCATTGAAAAGTCGAGGTCAACGCTTGTGACCGATTGGTTTTGTGTTGCCAATAGTTGTGACAAAGTAGCAGCAATAGTGCTGCTTCCAGATCCGCCTTTAGCACTCACAATCGAGATGACTTTGCCACTTCGGTCATCTGCGATGCTCGTTTCTGAAACAAAAGAAAGCTGCTCTAGCATGGCAAACTCAATAGGGTTAACGAGGTAATCACTCGCCCCTGCTGATAGCATTTCTCTAAATGTCCCGATGTTCTCAGACTGACCAATGGCAAAAACCTTACTGTTGGTTCTGGTCACGATGCTTTGAATCAGTCGCTGTGCACTGGTTGTATCCAAATTCATGACATCTAAGAAAATGGTCGAGATGTTGTTTTTCAGCGATTGGCGAATAATATCTTCTTCATTCACTGAGGTTAGAGTGATGTTCGACACCCCAAGATCATTCAATGTATGAGTAAGGCTGAAAGTCTCCAGCTGTTCTGAAGCCGCAATTAATATTGCAACATTATTAGTGTGCATCATTACTTCGCTCCTAATGTGGCACTTAAGCTTGTTTGTTCAGCTTGTGAACTTTGCACTGGAGGCGCTAAGTAGCGATCTATTGTAGATACTGCTTTTTCACCTTGCGTGTGGCCTAGTGATTCACCCACTATCAAATCTTTTGGATTAGCGACCATTTGAGCGAGGGCACTCGCGTTAGCGCAGCCAAAGTTATTCTGCTTTTTGTAGCTAGACATCACCGACTTACTCGCCTTTCCTGCGTTACAAGCAGGTACTTTCGCTCGGTAAGATTCAGCTAAAATAACAATGTCACCACTTTGCGTTGAGCTACCATCAACCCTAGTGATTTGTGATGGGTAGATGCCGTTTGATAAAAGCTGGATCTCGACTTTTTTAAGCTGCTTTTTACCTTTTGCTGTGTTGCTTTCTAGCTTTATCTTTAAGTTAGAAAGTACGCCTCGGCGCTGAACAAACTGCTGTATGTCAGCTTTCTCTTCCGTGGTTAGAGAAGTGCCTGAAAGGTTTAAAGTTAATTTATTGGTTACCGCGACGACATCGACAGAAGGCTCGCGAGTAATCGGGGTTGGGGCACAGCCTGCAACCGTTAATAAAATTGGGAGTAATAACGTAGCTCGTTTCATGATGTCCTCAGTAATAGAATCCGTTGTCACCTAACAAACGAGGCTTTTGGTTATCGGTATAAGTTGCTTTTTTGTTTGAAGATCTTACTTGTTCTCTTGGCCATGCAAGCAGGCGTTCAACATCACTTAATGGCACTAAGCCATCGGTAGGTAATGGCAAAGTATCTGCGCGAGTAGGCTGCACTAAATATGCTGTCACTATGATCACAAGCTCTGTTTCTTGACGCGTAAATTCAGTTGAGCGGAACAGAGAACCTAAGATGGGTACTTCCCCTATAAATGGCACTTTCTGTAGTTGCTCAATTTCTTCGGTTTTTAACAATCCGCCCAGAGCGAAACTTTGGCCGCTGGCGAGCTCTATGGTGGTTGATGCTCTTCGTGTCACAAAAGAGGGGTAGGTAGTGCCGTTGTGAACGGTTTGTCCTTCAATAGAAAGGTTGCTGACTTCTGGTGAGACTTTTAGGCTGATTTTGTTTGAGCTTAAAACCGTTGGAGTAAAATCCAACTGAACACCAAATGACTTGTATTCCACTTGAGCAGTATCAGCAAACACGAGAGKTAAAGGAATTTCGCCACCGACAAGGAAGCTCGCATCCTCACCAGACATTGCGGTTAGGTTTGGCTCTGCTAAAACAGACATCATGCCGTTGGTTGCAAGGGCGTCGATAAGTGCTGTCACATTCGGTTGCAGCCAGCTCCCCGCATCGGGCATTTTCGTGAATGAAAATTGACCTCCACCTCCTGGTAAAGATCCCCACTTAATGCCCAATTTGTTAGATACATTCTTCGACACTTCCGCGATTTTTACGCGAATGTTGACCTGGTTCGGCATAGTCACAACAAGCTGGTTTACCAGCTCATCTTCATTCGAAATAGGTGAAGATTGCGTTGTATTGGTCGACCCTTGTTGCTCAGAAGAAACCGAGCCTGTTGATTGATTCTCACCTGAATCGATAACAGGTGATAAGTATCCTTTAGCCAAAGCAACGATTTGGTGTGCCATGATTGGTGAAGGCACCTGGCCTCTAAGCCATAGTTTTCCACCTAAGGACTCTGACGTTACCGAGGCTTCGGGGAACTTGTTTTTCACTAAGGAGTTGAATTCACGGCTATTGTGAGTAACGCGTACTTTACTGGTGTAGATGACGCGTTCTTGGTCATTTAATACCGTGATTGTTGCGCTGCCCGCTTGTTTCCCATAGACCATGATTTTGGTGTTAGTTAACGCTTGGTAATCGGCTATATGAGTACTAGAAATAAAAATAGACTTCGCTTTTTCTGGTAAGGACACCATCTTTGCTTCATTGATCGTTACGTTCAACGCCGCTGCAAAAGCAGTAAAAGGGATGAAAAGGCTTGAGAGTAAGATAACGCTCCACCAACGACGTGATTTAGCCATTGTTGTCGGCTCCCGTATTATTGTTCACTTGTTTTTTGTTCGCTCTAAATTCCACAAGGCCAACGTCAGGAAGGACCTGCGCATTGTCTGGTGAAATGGTTTTGAGAGTCGCAGCATGAGCTGGGGTATTTTCTGAGGCTGATTCTGTTTGGCTTCGTAGTGCCAATGTGAGTTTGCCTAGTTGTTTCGCCAGCACGATTTGGTTCGCCTGAGCAGGCGTTACTTCTAGCGATACCGTACTGTCGTCAGGGATCACGGCACCATATGAGTCTCTTGCCTGTTGGTAAGACTCGGGAGCTTGTGTATTGTTAAATGCCAAGACTCTCGCATCGTTTACTATCGTGGTGACATATAAACCTTGTGAAGAGTTGCCATAACGCATTAGCTCACCATTCTTAGATGCGAGCAGAAGGAGATCAACGCGATCACCGGGTTGAACGAAACCTGAGTTCGCTGTGACTTGATCAACAGGGACAGAGATAGCTCGGAAACCAGGTTGAAGCTTTAACGACAGCGAGTAACCACCACTTGGCTCTGTAATGTCGGCCAGAGACAACACTTGCCCTTTGGTGAATTTGGTGCGAGCAATTCCTGATATTAGGTTTACCGACTTAATATCTTCAGGCGTTACAAAATCGATGTAGTCAGTAAGCTCACCATTTGGGATTTCTTTCCAGCGGAACATGTTAGGGCTGTAAGGCTGTCCCACTTCTACAGTGCGAGTGGATACCAGAACTTTACTATTTAATTCAGCCGCCGTTTGAGGCGTGCTATTCGATGCCTTATTGCTTTGGTTCAGTAATAGGACGGTGAGCCCTATTACTGACATCAATAAGGACAGCAACATAAGTCGCTTTGCTGTCATGATTATTCCTTTAATTACTTTTTGAGAGGGCTCAGCTCTCTGGTTGATTGGCGTTATTCGGATTCTTGTGCGGAATCTAATTTTTCAACAACCGTTTCATACGCCCCGACAATGGCTTGAGTTAGTTGACCTTTACTGCCACCAACAAAGGACAGTAAAACAACCGACATTGCAGCAGCTAAAATTGCGTATTCAATGGCAGCGGCGCCGCGCTGCTTCTTTTTATTTAACATGGGTAAAACTCCTGGATAAAAACAGCCTCAGCTGAGGCTGGTGTAGTAATTAATCAGCGACGAAACGATATAAATAGGCTGAGCCATAATTTTGAGTAGAAACGTCAGTCTCGTTCATCGTATTCATGTCTAGTGCAGTTGGACGGTTGTAAAGTCCGGTATCACTGGTGATGTAATAGCTGTAGCCACCATCGCTAGCGTCATTGAACTTAAAGGTGTCAGTGTTGAGTGGAATTAACCCATACAACTCCGCCTTGGTTGGGTATCGCCATGTCGACTTTCCGCAGACGTTGTTCGAACTCTGAGCGGTAAGTAGTGGTTGCGCGTCGATGTATTTCTTAAAGCGGGTGCCGTCTCCAACAGAGAAGAGTTGCCACACAAGACCACTGTTTTTATCTCGGGCACAGATGGCTGATGAACGGTCTTGAATGACTGAACCGTTGGTATCTAGAAGTTCATAGGTATTTGATATTTCACGCATCAAGCGAGCCAAAACCACTTTGTTTTCTGAACCATCAGTAATCGTAGTCGTAATCGTTTCACTGTTTTGTGCTGTGTCGTAGCTCATGATGTACTGTTGGCTTTGTTTAGATGTATTCGTCCAGTAGTAGAAGCGCACACCACCTGAATAAGAAGATTTGTCGTATTCAGGGAGCATCGCGAAATGGTTTGGAAAAACGTCGCTATCTAATGTGACTTTGTCGCTTGAGCCCGTCACAGCTTTGGTTTTGATAGAAAGCAGTTGCGCTACATGTGGCACTTTCCAATCACTAAACCCACACAGTTGCTTTGTGTTAGTACTTTCAAGAAGTTCATTGCTACCTAAAACACTTGCGATACCTGCTGATGAAGCATCGTAAGCGAGGTCATCTTTACCATTTGGTAAGCCGTCTTTTAATAAACTCCATACTCGGCGCTTTCCTGATGCTTGAGTGTCTTCGGTGCATCGCCAACCTTGTTGGAATGTTGTCGCGCTCGGTAGGTAATGGCCGAGTTCATCCAGTTTGGCAAAACGATTATTTACGAGAGAATCGGCTTTAGTGACACTGAACCCATTGTTATTGGCACGCTTCAAACCATCTGTTGCGAGGGTTTTTGATTGCACTACATCGTGAATGGCGGCCGTAGTATTTATTTCGCTGATAAATTGTTGGTAGAGCGATAAAAGCGAGCTAAAGCTAGAGTCTAAATGGTTTGTTGATGCATTAAGTGAATCAATAAATGCATTAACTTGAGCGTATTGAGCCTCGATATCGAAAATCGCGCTATAAAGGTTTAATGTCGCTTGGTGTATTTCAGACGCTAGCGACGCAGAATTGAGCGTATTGGTCGCAGCGGTTAACGCATCGGATTTTATTTGAACTGTTGCCATTTTCTGAGCAAATGTTGCTCCTTCAATGAGTGCATTTAGCCCGTTCAGATTCTGCTGTAGCTTGGTCACTTGTTGTTTGTAGGTAGTGACGTCCGCAACAAATGATTGGCTTTGCGCATCTGAGCGGTTTTTCGCAATGTGCGCCTGAAACTCAAACTCGTTAAGCTTGCTCTGGGCTGCGGTGTATTGATCAGCCCATGGCTGAGAAAAGGCTTTTAACTGTGTCACTTTGGCTTGAGCTTTGACTTCAAGTGCAGCGTAGCTCTTGCTCTGATTCTGGTTGTCAGATAGCCATGTCGTTAAGTACGACTCAGCGTTGCTAATGGTTGAACCTTGGGTTTTCAGCTCAGCGATGATTGCCGTATTCGCAGAACTGACGTTAGTAACGAGATCGGCGGTAGGGGCAAGCTGCCACTTTGGATAAGCATATTTGCTTGACCATTGACTTGGTGTGACTTCACTGCCTTTGGTGATGGTAACGGCGACTCCGTTTTTGTCAGCCCACAGGTTCGCTTTACTATCAGTAATCAGATACGACGCAAATTGCGACGGTAGTGAACGGTTCGATAGAGTGATGACTTCACTAAATTTAGGTAAGGTCCAGCCTGTGATTCCACAGTCATCGGCAGCGGCGACTAACGTGAATATGGTGTCAGCTTTACCATTGATGGAACCTGCCCAAAAAGTTGGTTCCCCCTGACCTTGAGCGTCGTACTCCGCTATACAATTCATGCCGTAGGTACTCCATGAATTATCGTAACTACTATAGTTAGCCGCTAAGGTTTTGGTTTTCATAGGTACGTATTGTAGGGCGATAAATCGACTTGTTGATCCTGTTGCCCATAGCACGTTACTGCTCACATTCTTCTGACCAGTTATCGCATTTTCTTTAAGGCGAATACCGACAGAAGGTTTATCGTAAGCTTCACTACCAACAAACTGAGGACGTGACACAACAGGGTGCCAAGTCAGCCCTTGATCTCGAGTGAATTCGTAGTATTCAGGCTCATCAAATGTAACGGACTTACCGCCGATTTGAGCAGTAAGGTAGTCCCATTTGAACCCGTTGGTTTGTATTGGGTTATATCCGGTGAACGTATTAACGATCACGGCATTAGCGGGTGCAGGTAATTTGGGTGTTTCAGTAAAGGCGACCGTATTACTTGCTTGTGCTCCACTAGGCATCCCATTAACTGGGTTAGCTGAGACTCGTAATTGGATGTCACCAATGGATTTGTTGATGTCGCCAATCACAATAGGTTTACTCAACACTTGAGTCCAATTTGAACCTGAGTCGAGTGATATCTCATAGAGTGCTGCTTGATCAAAACCACCGACAAACGCCCAGTCTAAGGTGTTGGCTGTGTCGTCAGTGATAAGGCTAGTCGGCGCAACAGGTGCTGAAGGTCGGACGGTTAACGCATTTCTATTGCTCGCGATCAGACCTTCAGGTCGACCATCAACCGGATTTGCTTTGACTCGAACTTGAACACTTCCAATCGGGTACGCCTGATCACTTAGTTGGTAAGGGATAGCGTTTACAGAAACCCAACCAGATCCAAGCGGGTTAATTTCATAATCACTTGCGGCACTGTATTCTGGAAGCAAAGCCCAACCTAATGTGTCTAACGCATCATTTACTATTAAGTTACTTGGTGCTGCAGGCTGTACTGGCGTGACAGAGTACGCTTTGTCAGAACAAAGAAGTTCCCCAGGGTCATGCTGAGGGTTGGTGTTTGATTGAACTCGGACACACACTTTGCCTACCTGATAATTTAGGTCGGCGATAGGTTGCGGGTTAGCCGAAACGGCAACGAATGTGATACCGCCGTCTACAGAATATTCATATAGATTGTGTTCGGAATAACCAGGAACAAGCGTCCAACCAAATGTATTGTTAGCGTTGTCGATAACTGGCGATGTAGGTGCTGCTGGTTGATTTACAGATTGAGTAAACTCAGTGTTGATGGTGAGCACAGCGCCAGCCGGTCTTGCATCAGTACTGTTATTTTTCACTCGAACTTGAATAGTACCTGCAGGGATCGATTTATTACCGACACGATACGGAAGGGCAGTAACATTTTCCCAGCCCGTTCCAAGGTTGATTTCGTAATCGGTTAAAGAAGGGTAGCCTGCGACTTTGTTCCAGCTAATCTGATTAGTGGCGTCATTTACAAAATCCAAAGTGGGAGCTTGAGGCTTGGCAGGCGTTACCGTCATTTCTTGAGTTGAACGAGCAACTAACCCGTGAGGGCGACCTGTCGAAGCGTCTTCCGATACTCTGACTAATAGTGAGCCTGTTGCAATGTTGATATCGGCAATCGCTTGAGGGTTCGACGTAGTATTCGTCCAAGTTTGTCCGTTATCGAGTGAATATTCGTACTCTCCGACGTCGGAGTATGTGTCAACGAGCGTCCAACCAAAGGTATTAAGAGCGTTGTTTACATTAATCTGACCAGGTGCCGCTGGAACGCTAGTTAGCGTGAAGGCTTGTTCAGATTTTAGTACGGTACCCGCTGAGGTTTTATTCACCTGTGAGGCAGCAATACGAACTTGCACTGTTCCTATTGGCAGCGCTTGACGCCCTACAGATAAAGGTTTGGTTGTTACTTGAGCCCAAGTGACGCCATTATCCAGCGAGTACTCATAAAACTTAACGCCCTTAAAGCCAAGCACGAAATTCCAGTCGAAAGTATCAGCTGAGTCATTAACTTGACCGTTACGTGGTGCTGGTGGTCGGGCAACAATAGTATCGCCGTTGATCTCTTGTGGTGTTATTTTTAACTGATCTTGATATTGCTTACCTAGTTGCTCTAAAGCTTGGGTTGTACTTTGAGAACCATGAGAAAGCTTATCGGTCTTTTGTTTCAGTGCTGCCACGTCAAGTTGAGCTAATTTATATTTAGAACCTTTACGGGCATTCTCTTGGCTAACCCCTGAATTCATGGATTCATCTTGAGCACTTTGCAGCACGCGAGTAACACCTCGTGCAAGCATGTGTACTTTTCGACTTTCAGGCGTGTTTAGAGCAGCATAGTCGGCATTGATTAAGCTTGAATCTACGCCGATTTCTGACGCGACAGCTTGGGTGGCTTCGCTAAAACTGATGCCACTGCTGTCGGCTACGCTCGCGATCATAGTGGTTAATGGGCTGATAACAGCAGGTGCTGTCGCAGGCACTTCTAGCGTAAATGCAGATTGAATTGGCTGATTTGGGTTATCCATATCAATGGTTTGACCTGGAATCGCTTCGACGAGTAGGTTGTACCCACTGACATCGCCACCTGCGCTTAACTGATAATTACCTTTAGCGTCCGTTAGGGCTACTTCTCCATCCCCAGAGTCACAAATCGCATTGTTGTTTTTATCTAAACAGACCTTTGCGTTGTGAAGATAACCGTCTAAAACCACACCCGATAGGCTGGCTGAGCTAGTGCTGCTCGTAGAGGTATTTAATTTCGAATCTGACTCTGCTCCGCCACATGCGACAAGCACGCTAGAAGCCAGTGAAATACTTATCCACCTGTATTGATTCTTAACCACTGGGGACTCCAATAATTTATAAATTAGTCGCTAGAAAGGCCGGTGATGTTAATTTAAATGATATTCATTATCAATATCATTTGATCTTTTATTTCGTAAAGTGATTTAATGGCAGAACTAAATACTATCTATTGATCCCTAACTCAGTTTTATTGGTTGAATAATGCACACTAAATTCGTAATGAGAAAAATGTCACTTGCAGTGTCGAGTGCCCTGATTCTTTCAGGTTGTGGTGGTTCTGATGAATCAAATTCAGGTACAAATGCAGCGTCAACATATGCCTATCAGAATGCATTAGTTTGCGTGGATGCCGACTTAAGTGGCAGTTGTAGTGAATACGAGTCACAACTTTCTTCGGTGTCTGGATATTCAAAAATGCTGAGTTATGACGGGGCGATTTTGACGGCCTCAGAGCAGATGGAAGTGGTGACTCCGTTTACCACTCTTATCCATAGTGAAATGTTGTTTAACCCGAGTGTGGGCAACGATATTGAGCAAGCAAAGGCATCTTTGCAGGTGAAGTTAGGTAAGAAGGCTGGTATTGATTTCAGTACGCTGGATACATCACATGGTCCGATAGATGCGTCAAATACCGTTCTAAAATCTTTGAAAAAAGCACAGTCTCAAGGAAAGTATTCAACGTATGTGAATATTTCTCATGCGCTTGACCTAATGATTGCAAATGAAACGCTCGACTTAACCAATATTGATGTCGCAGGAACACCGTCACGTCATATGGATTTAGATGGTTCGGTGATTATTCATGGCTCGCAATCAATATCAGGCTTGAGTGGTGCTAAGTCCTCAGAGTTTAACCCTGCGAATGGAAAGCTGGTATTTGTCACTAGTAGTGACGAAGTAAAACAAGTGGATACTCGGGCAAGAAATCAGAGCTTGAGCGTGCAATCGCAGTCTTTGTCTTTGCGGGCGACACCTTATGACGACGATGATGATGACGACGACGATCATGATTACCAGGGTGGTTCATTAGATGACCTTCTCGGGTATCAAAAGAATCAATCGAATCAGATTATCCAGTTGGTTCCCGCTTTGAATAGTATTCAAGCTTACAAGGTATACCAACCGACGAGTTCTATCTCGAAGCAAGCGAGTGATATTTGTAACACTCAAGGGAGCAATGGCATATTTTTGACCAGTATTGCTGAACCCGTTAAAAGCCAAGCGCGAACTCAATCTGTAAGCATTGATAGTTACAGTGGTGGTAGTGGGGCGACCTTGCCTCCATTACCAAAACCAGACCCTGTAAAGCCAACGGTTCCGACGTCGAGTTCTGCATGTTTCAATGATAACTTTGAAGCGATTTATCCGCTGTATCGCCAAAAAACATTGCTCGCGGTTAAAGCGAGTAGTGCATACAGTAACAAGGAGCTTAAACTACTTAATAGTGCCGACCTATCGATGAAAGGTATGAGCCATGAGCTGAAAGCGACTTCGACACTCGTTGTTCCTTCTTATGACGAGTCTGAGGTTTTGCTTATCGATAGCTCGACGTATTCGAGTGCAAATATTTTACCTGAAGTGGTGAATTCGACGAACCTGTCTTCGAAGGTCACCTTAGACAAACAAAACGTTGTATCAGGTACGTTTGCTACCGAAAATCAATTGCTTCTAGGGTTAAATACCAATGTGATTCAATGGGTAACAAAGTCGGCATACCCAACCACGATCAGTGACCTGACATTAGATGCAACCATCAAACATATGTCGACATCACCAGACGGAAAAGTCAGTGCTATTGCTACAACTTCATCACTCTATATCGTTGATAACGTGAAAAGAAAGTTGATTAAGCAGCACTTATTATCAGGCTCTACGGTGAACAAACTATTTGTGTTGGAAGATAAAGTACTGACGTTGACCTCAAGTGGCATGGAGTACTATCAATTCAAAAATATTGAAGGGCCTGCGCTAAAACTTTCCGGTCAAATTGTGACGAAAGAATTGCTGAAACAATGGGAGAGCCAGGGCAATTCAAGTTGGAGTTCGACCAGTCTAGGTTATGTACTGCAGCAGGTTGGTACTGACGCTGCAGTGGCAGACCGATTTGATGGTGTGACGTTGCGATTTAGACCAAGTAATGCGACTAGTGCAAGTACAGTTCAAGGCGTCGAAATAAGTGCTCTTGATCGAGGTCAGTGGGTGTCTCTTTACAAATCACTGTAGCTCTACAACGGCTGAATAGAAAAGGGGCTAATTATAAGCCCCTTCATTTTTAAACGTTAAATTTATTTGTGCTACTTACCAAAAGACGACTATTTATTGTTGGGTCTAATACGAGCCAAATAGTAGGTGTTTACAAATTCACCATCTCTAAAGGAGTTGTCTATTGCTTCCCCTTCAATAACAAATCCAAATTTCTTATACAGTGCAATGGCACGTTCGTTATCGCAGTGTGCTTCGATGTGGATTCGGTGAACGTTGAGCCAGTTGTCTGCCAATTCAATAACGGTTTCAATGAGTTTGCTACCGATCCCCAATCCAGTGAAGTCATCGTGAACTCCCATGCCAAAAGAAGCCATATGTTGATTTCTTGGCCTTTGGTTATGTTGAAAACCAATATTACCGACTATCTTTCCTTCAGCTTCAGCAACGTAGCTATAAACGCCTGTGGGTATATTGTTCAGTCTATCTTGCCACATTTTGAGAGATGGTTTTGGGAGTTGTAGAGTCTCGCGCTGCGCTTGAGGTTGAGAATAAAGTTCACATAAACCTTGTGCATCAGAGATTTGTGCAGGGCGAATGATTATTTCCATGTGTTAACTCCCGTTGTGATTTAATAGATAGCATATGCGTGGCTAACCACTTGATAGATATAATCTTATTTTTACTGTAAGTGCAAGGTTAACTGGATGTTAATCTTTATAAAACAAGAGTACTATGGTGGATTAAGGATAAGGACTTTCTATATGAACGATGCCACGGCCACCTGGAAAACCCCACAAAACTTTTTACTGCTGATCTCTATAATCGTGCCAATTGCTTTCTCTAGCTGGATGGCATTGCTGAACAATTTCGTTATTGAAAAAGCAAATTTTGATGGGGCTGATATTGGTTTATTGCAAAGCGTGCGCGAAATACCGGGTTTTCTAGCGTTTACTGCGGTGTTTATTCTGCTGTTTATCCGAGAGCAACGCTTCATGCTGATCTCCTTGGCGATGCTCACGTTGGGTACTGCCATCACTGGCTTCTTTCCATCTTTAACTGGGCTACTTTTAACCACAGTATTGATGTCTGTTGGTTTTCACTATTTCGAAACGCTCAAACAATCCTTGTCATTACAGTGGCTGAGTAAAGATGAAGCGCCCGAAATGTTAGGCAAATTTATCTCGGTAGGCGCATTAGCCTCTTTGATCACCTATGCGTGTTTATGGGTGATGTTAGAGCAATTCCAACTGGAGTTTGTTTGGGTCTATAG
>NZ_JAKJSW010000206.1:0-7229 GCF_050337375.1 Vibrio makurazakiensis
ATTCATGTATGGGCTAAAAAGCATGAATAGTACTTCTATGAGATTGGTATCAAAAAGCAACAGGAACAACCATGAGTGAAATGACTCAAACTGCCGAAGAGCAGCCAATAGATGAGTTGGTGGGCTGGGTCAAGCAACACGATTTCGCTTTAAATCTTTCACCAGAGCGACTGGCGTTTTTAATTGCCGTTGCAGTACTGAGTAATGAAAGGTTCGATGAAGAATTAGGCGAAGGTGAATTGCATGATGCATTTACCATTGTCACTCGTATGTTTGAAGAGACAGGGGATGCGTCTGCATTCCGTGCTAAYAATGCCATCAATGAGCTAGTTAAACAGAAGCTTATCAGTCGCTTTACCAGCGAAATTACTGATGGAGCAAGTATCTATCGCTTGTCTCCACTTGCTATCGGTATTACAGATTACTATTTGCGCCACCGACAATTCTCTAAGCTTAAGCTTTCAATTCAGCTAACCATGGTTGCTGATGAAATGTCGAAGGCTATTGACGCTGCACAGAAAGGTGGAACGCCAGGGCATTGGAAAAAGAACGTATATGGCGTTTTAAAATATTCAGTTGGTGAGATTTTTGATCAAATCGATCTTAACCAGCGTGTCATGGATGAGCAGCAGCAAACTGTTAAACAGCAAATCGCAGACTTATTAAATAAGGACTGGCGTGAAGCTATTAACAACTGTGAGCAATTACTTTCAGAAACGTCAGCGACTCTAAAAGAGCTACAAGATACTCTCCAAGCTGCCGGTGATGAATTGCAAACTCAGATATTAGATATCCAAGAGATTGTATACGGTGACGATGAACTAGAGTTCGTTGGTGAAACTTTGTTTGGTTTACAGATGAAGCTCGACCGAATCACAAGCTGGGGACAACAGGCGATTGACCTTTGGATAGGTTATGACCGCCATGTTCACAAGTTTATTCGTACCGCGATTGATATGGATAAAAACCGTGCTTTCAGCCAACGTTTACGTCAATCGGTGACCGATTATTTCGATGCCCCTTGGTATTTGACTTACGCTGATGCCGAGCGATTAACCGATTTACGCGACGAAGCTTTAGTACTTCGCGATGACGAAGTAACAGGGCAAGCTCCATTAGAAGTGGAGTATGAAGAGTTTGAACAGGTAAACGACCAACTTTCAGAACGAATTGCAGCGATGCTAAAAGTTCACAAAGAGCAGGGCACGCCAATTGATTTAGGATTGGTTCTACGAGATTACCTTGCAGAACATCCACGAACTCACCATTTTGATTTAGCTAGAATTGTTGTCGACCAAGCTGTTCGCTTAGGTTATTCAGCGTCTGACTACCAGGCCGTACAGCCTGACTGGCAGGCAATCAACGATTTTGGTGCAAAGGTACAAGCAAATGTCATTAACAAATACTGACGATTACATGCCAGAAAAACTGGTTAAAGCGATAGCGAATCCATTGTTTCCAGCATTGGATAGTATGCTGCGTGCTGGTAAACATGTATCAAGTGAAGATCTTGATAACCACGCATTGCTGTCTGATTTTGAAGTCGAATTAGCACACTTCTACCAGCGCTATAATACTGAATTGGTAAAAGCACCTGAAGGTTTCTTCTATTTGCGACCTCGTTCTACGTCTTTGATTAGCCGCAGCGTTTTATCAGAATTAGATATGTTGGTAGGCAAGGTTTTGTGTTTCTTATATCTAAGCCCAGAACGTTTGGCACATGAAGGTATCTTTACTAATCAAGAGCTTTATGAAGAAATGTTGGCGCTAGCTGACGAGAAAAAGTTACTTAAGCTCGCAACAAACCGAGCTTCTGGCTCAGATTTAGATAAAGAAAAACTGTTTGAAAAAGTGCGCACTTCACTGCGTCGCCTACGTCGTATCGGCATGATCATTTCAATTGGTGAAACTGGTAAGTTTCGTATCAGCGAAGCGGTGTTCCGCTTTGGTGCTGACGTTCGTGTCGGTGATGATATGAAAGAAGCGCAATTGCGTCTTATCCGTGATGGTGAAGCTGTGGTACACACTCCAGAGCCTAGCCAAGGCAGCCTGTTAAGTTCTGACGATGCAGATTCAGCGGCAGATTCTAAAGCTGAAGAACAACAAGATATATTTGGCGAGCAAGCTTCTTTTGATGAACAAGAGCAGTATGACGATCAAAAACAAGCGGAAGGTGAAGCATGATTGAAAGAGGCAAGTATCAATCGCTGACGATGATCAACTGGAACGGCTTCTTTGCGCGTACATTTGATATCGATGGGTTGGTGACCACATTATCAGGCGGTAACGGTGCGGGTAAGTCGACCACTATGGCTGCCTTTATTACGGCATTGATCCCTGATCAAAGCTTACTGCACTTCCGAAATACGACAGAAGCGGGTAGCTCACAGTCGTCTCGTGACAAAGGCCTTTACGGGAAATTACAACCTGGCGCATGTTACGCAGCTTTAGATGTAGTGAACTCACGTAACCAACGCTTGTTGTTTGCTGTAAAACTACAACAAGTAGCCGGCCGTGATAAGAAAGTCGATATCAAGCCGTTCGTCATTCAAGGTCTCCCAAGTCATGTGAAGCCAACAGACGTACTTATTGAAAACGTTTCGGATAACCACGCGCGCGTATGTCAGCTTAATGATGTAAAAGCCGCTGTGGCTCAATATGAAGGTGCACATTTTAAAGCGTTCACTTCAATCGTTGACTATCACGCTCAAATGTTTGAATACGGCGTTGTACCGAAGAAACTGCGTAACAGCAGCGACCGTTCTAAGTTCTACCGTTTAATTGAAGCTTCTTTGTACGGTGGTATCTCGAGTGCGATTACACGCTCTTTGCGTGATTACTTATTGCCACAAAATGGTGGTGTTAAGAAAGCGTTCCAAGATATGGAATCGGCATTACGTGAAAACCGTATGACGCTTGAAGCGATTAAAACGACACAATCTGATCGTGATTTGTTTAAGCATTTGATCACTGAATCGACCAACTACGTAGCTGCCGATTACATGCGCCACGCTAACGATCGTCGTAACAAGTTAGATCAAACCATGAAACTGCGGGGTGAATTGTTTGGTTCTCGTGAAACGTTGCTTGAACAAAACACCCTGCTTAACCGTGTACAAGAAGAGCTTGAAGTTTTAGTCGATCAGGAATCTTCACTGGAACAAGATTACCAAGCAGCGTCGGATCACTTGCAGCTTGTGCAAACAGCGTTACGCCAGCAAGAAAAAATTGCTCGTTACAGCGATGATCTTGAAGAACTAAGTGAACGTTTAGAAGAACAGATGATGGTTGTTGAAGAAGCTCAAGAGCGTGTGCTTTTAGCTGAAGAACAAGCAACCATGACAGAAGAAGAAGTTGATAGCTTAAAAACTCAGCTAGCTGATTACCAACAAGCTCTTGATGTTCAGCAAACACGTGCCTTGCAATATCAACAGGCGGTACAAGCTCTAGATAAAACTAAAGCGCTGCTGGGTGACGCATCAATTACTCCTGAAGGTGCTATTTCTCTAGTTTCAGAACTGAAGACTCAAGAAGAAAGCAGCACGCAGGCGTTGTTAGCTCTTAAACATAAGCTTGATATGTCTTCAGCTGCGTCGGCGCAATTTGAGAAGGCTTTATCACTTGTTCGCAGTGTTGTTGGTCAAGTTGAACGAAGTGAGGCTCCTGAAAGTGCAAAACAAGCGCTGAATAAAGCGCGCGAAGCTAAGCACCTTCTTCAGAATGAACAACAGTGGCGTGCTCAGCATCGCGATATGGAGCGTGATAGCGCTCAACAACGTCAAGCTAAACAGTTAGCTAATGAGTATGAAAAACAGCACAGCGTTGCTCTTACTGATGAGTTGGCATTTGAAGAAGAACGTGAACGTCACTCTATGTTGTTGGAGTCTTTAGACTTTGCTCAGGAAGAGCTGCGTGAAACTAAGAGTGAGCAGCGTCGACAAGATCAAGATCTTACTCAGCAAGTTCAAAAGCTTGAAGCGATTGCTCCGGCATGGATTACTGCAAACGACGCACTAGAATCTTTGCGTGAACAAACCGGTACTGAGTTAGAAGATACTCAGGCTGTTATGACGCAAATGCAGCAAGTTCTGCAAGACGAAAAAACGCAGTCGATTGCCAAAGATAAGCTGTCTCAACGTCGTGGCGAATTGGATCAAGAAATTGAACGTTTGGCTTCTCCAGGTGGTTCAAATGACCCTCGTTTGAAAGGCCTAGCAGATACGCTTGGTGGTGTACTTCTTTCTGAAATTTACGATGACATCACTATTGATGATGCGCCTTATTTCAGTGCTATGTACGGTCCTGCACGACACGCCATTGTTGTATCGGATCTAGATGGTATTAAAGAAAAGCTGGTTGATCTTGAAGATTGCCCAGACGATCTATATATCCTTGAAGGGGATGTGGATGCATTTGATGACAGTTCGTTCAACGCGGATGAATTGGAAGGCGCTGTTTGCGTTCAACTTAATGATCGTCAAATGCGTTACTCACGTTTTCCTGAGATCCCATTATTTGGTCGTGCGGCACGTGAACAGCGTTTAGAACGTTTACGTGAAGAGCGTGAAACTGTTGTTGAGAATCATGCAAAGGCGTCTTTCGATTCTCAAAAATTGATGCGCCTGTACCAAGCATTTAACAACTTTGTGGCTCAACATCTGCAAGTTGCATTTGAAGCTGACCCAGAACAAGCATTAACTAACGTACGTGAGAAACGTAATTTGGTTGGCCGTGCCATTTCTGAGTTGAACGCTAAAGAGCAACAGCAACGTAGCCAACTAACACAAAGTAAGCAGGCTTTATCTACATTAGATAAGCTAGCTCCAATGATGCGTATCATTGAAGATGAAACATTAGCCGAACGTTTTGCAGAGCTAGAGTCGCAATTAGAGCGTCTAAGCGAAGCAAAAACTTATCTAAACAGCCACTCAAARGCATTAACGGCTTTAGAGCAAATTGTTTCTGCACTTGATGCCGACCCTGAGCAGTTTGAAGCGCTAGAAGCTGACTACAAACAAGCAGATACGGACTTACAAGCACTCAAAACAAAAATGTTTGCTTTGTCTGATTTGATTGAACGTCGCCATTACTTTGCGTATCAAGACTCTGTCGACTTGCTTAACAAGAGCAGTGAGMTAAGTGAGCAACTGAAAGGCAAATTAGTACAAGCAGAGCAAGCTCGTACTAGAGGTCGTGATGGCTTGAAGCAAGCTCGTGAGCAAATGAACCAGTACAATCAAGTATTGGCTGCACTGAAAAGCTCTCATCAAGCGAAGCTAGAAACGGTTCAAGAATTTAAGCAAGAGCTGCAAGAGTTTGGAGTGAATGCTGATGAAGGTTCAGAGGAGCGCGCGGCACGTCGTCGTGACGAACTTCAAGAACGTTTACACAGCTCTCGTAACCGTAAGAGTGAATTTGAGCGCACG
Source organism: Vibrio makurazakiensis (assembly GCF_050337375.1). Classification (NCBI taxonomy): domain Bacteria; kingdom Pseudomonadati; phylum Pseudomonadota; class Gammaproteobacteria; order Vibrionales; family Vibrionaceae; genus Vibrio; species Vibrio makurazakiensis. The sequence continues at coordinate 5,427 of NZ_JAKJSW010000206.1, forward strand.
ATCACCTCTACTGAATTAGAGATGAAAGGCTTAGCAAAACGCCTTAAAAAAGTTCAGAAAGAATACATTGAACTGCGTACCTTTGTGGTCGCGGCGAAAGCTGGTTGGTGCTCAGTTCTGCGTTTAGCTCGTGAAAATGACGTAGAACGCCGTTTACATAAACGTGAGTTAGCTTATTTGTCACCGGGTGAACTACGTTCTATGTCTGACAAATCATTGGGTGCACTTCGCCTAGCTGTCGCTGATAACGAAGATCTGCGTGATTCTCTACGTTTATCTGAAGATAACGCACACCCTGAGCGTAAGGTATTGTTCTACATTGCCGTATATCAACATCTTCGAGAGCGTATTCGCCAGGACATCATCCATACTGATGATCCTGTGGAAGCTATTGAAGAAATGGAAGTGGAGCTAGCACGTCTTACTGAAGAGCTGACTTTACGTGAAAACCGTTTAGCAATTAGCTCTGAATCTGTTGCAAGCATTATTAAGAAAACGATTCAGCGAGAGCAGAACCGTATTCGTATGCTTAACCAAGGTTTATCGAATATATACTTCGGTCAGGTTAAAGGCGTTCGTCTGAATGTTAAGATCCGCGAAAGTCACGAAGTGCTTCTTTCCGGTTTGGCTACTCAGCAAGAGCAACATAAAGACTTGTTCGAAACCAATCGATTCACTTTCTCTGAGGCAATGGCAAAACTGTTCCAGCGTGTAAACCCACATATCGATATGGGACAACGCTCGCCTCAAGTATTAGGTGAAGAGCTGCTAGATTACCGTAACTACTTAGAGCTAAGTGTTGAAGTGAACCGTGGTTCTGACGGTTGGTTGCAAGCTGAGTCTGGAGCACTTTCTACAGGTGAAGCTATCGGTACGGGTCAATCAATCCTATTGATGGTTATCCAGAGCTGGGAAGAAGAATCACGCCGCTTACGTAGCAAAGATATTGTCCCATGTCGTCTATTGTTCTTGGATGAAGCGGCTCGTTTGGATGCGAAATCTATCTCGACGTTATTTGAACTGTGTGACCGCTTAGGTATGCAACTTCTTATTGCTGCGCCTGAGAACATTAGCCCAGAGAAAGGAACGACATATAAGCTTGTTCGTAAGGTGTTTAAAGACCACGAACACGTACATGTAGTTGGACTGCGTGGCTTTGCTCAAGAGCCTAAACCAACGGTTTCAATGCAGGAATTGATTGAAGAAGCCTAGCCTCTAAATGGTTATTAGTGTTGCCTAAAATTAGGCTACTAAAAATAAAATAATAAAAACGCTGAACGTATCCCGTTCAGCGTTTTTTTATTTCTGATTACACAAGTTCATCCCCAGTTAAATACGAATTTCCGGTCTTAGGTTCAATTTCTGAGATATAAGTGTGAGTAATTTAATTATCAGTATTGCATTCTGTTTGTTGTCGTTGTAGCTTTACATTGTATTAACAAGAACGGTGTACGTAAAAATGAAAGCTAGACTCGCAATATTTAGCCTTCTGGTACTTGGCCTATTTGCCGGGACCTTCATGCTTTATGGGAAGATGGAACAAAGAACTAAACAAGACTTCCATCAAATACAAGCTAACCTTTTTCCGGCTTCAGAGCTGGCTGTTGAAGCGAACAGTCTATTTTCTCAATACGACCAACAAATGAATAACGCGGTTATTCTCTCGGAAGAAGAAAATGTTGAAGCTGCTGTCGAGCTTTTTAATCAAATGTTAAGCGTGTTGAGTGACTTAGAAATCATCGTTGACGGTGCACAAAAGAGTGGTGTCTCTGATCTTGCTTCAGCACTAGAACAATACCATCG
>NZ_JAKJSW010000207.1:0-7189 GCF_050337375.1 Vibrio makurazakiensis
AATCCAAACTCACCCGCTTGAGCTAGGCTCAAAGTGAATAGCCAACGGTCACTGTTTTTGATTTTAAAAATTAACGCCAATGAGAATAGGACAAGAGCTTTTAGCGCCATAACCCCAAGGGTTAAACCAATAATCAATCCGAAGTCGTTAAATAGAATACCAAAATCAATACCAGCACCAACGGTGATAAAGAACAGGCCTAGCAGCAACCCTTTGAATGGGTCGATGTTAGATTCCAATTCATGACGGAATTCGCTGTTAGCAAGTACGACACCTGCGAGGAATGTACCCAGTGCAGGTGAAAGCCCGACAAGGCTCATTAGTGCAGCAATACCAATGACTAGCATTAATGCGGTTGCCGTGAATATTTCACGTAGGCCAGAGCTTGCAACGAAGCGAAACAGAGGGCGACTTAGGTAGTGGCCACCAACAACAACCAGAGCGATTGACGCCATGATCACAAGGCCGTATCCCCAACCGGGTAGACCAGCGACTAAGCTGAGTTCTTCATGATGCTCTGCGGCAGAAGCGGTTGCATTTTGTGCTTTTTCAACGAGTTCAGGTAAGGCAAGTAGTGGAATAAATGCCAACATTGGGATGACGGCGATATCTTGAAACAGCAGTACGGAAAACGCATTCTTTCCGCCTTCTGTTTTGTTCAGCCCCTTCTCATTAAAGGTTTGCAGAACAATAGCGGTTGAAGATAGGGCAAAGATAAGACCGATGGTTAGTGCGATAGTCCAAGGTTGTTCAAAGAACAAAGCAATAGCCATCACGATGACGGTAGTTCCGCCCACCTGTAATCCACCTAGCCCCATTAGTCGGTTACGCATCGACCAAAGCATCTTGGGTTCAAGTTCTAGACCGACTAAGAAAAGCATCATCACAACGCCAAATTCAGCGAAGTGTTGAATGGTCGTGGTTTCTTCGCCGACTAAGCCAATAATAGGGCCAATAACGACCCCTGCAATTAGATAACCTAAAACCGATCCCAAGCCTAATCGCTTGGCAATCGGCACAGCAATAACGGCTGCGACAAGGTAGATGAAAGCTTGTAAAAATATCCCAGTCATTCGTTATTCCTTATTGATCAATTCTGCTAGGTCGTGGTTTAGTTTTTCGATCTGGCGAGCTTTTTCCATATCGACTTTATCTGCGACGAGTGCAGTCAGTAAGTCTGAGTATTGAGTGACGTGTTGTTCGATTCGGTTTTCTTCTAAAGCGGTTCGAGCGCCGAACAAAGCAAAAGGGGCCATATAATGCATGCCGCATAAAGACGCTGTTTGTTCTAACGGATGAAGCAGCTCTCGGATGGTGAAGTGGTTATAACCCTCTGTTTGATAGGCGTCTTCTTTACCACCAGCGGTGATTGAGCAAAGTAGAGTCTTCCCTTTGAGTTCATTTCCGTCGGTGCCATAGGCAAACCCGTATTCTAAGACGAGGTCTTGCCACTCTTTTAAAATGGCTGGTGTTGAGTACCAGTACAGAGGGAATTGAAAAACAATCACATCATGTTCGAGTAAGCGCTTTTGTTCCCTGTCGATATTAATGTTGAATGTTGGGTATTCAGCATAAAGGTCAACGGCAGTCACTCCCTCGATCTGTTTGGCTTTTTCAAACAAAGGGGAGTTAGCTTCAGATCGGTGTTGCGAAGGATGGGCAAAAAGCACCAGAACTCGTTTATTCGACATAAGCCCTCATAAAATCATGAATTTAAAGAATGTATTGGCTAACAATAATAGAAGAAGAATTTAATAACAATTAGTTAACGCCACCCGTGAGGTAAAAGTGTAAATCGTCTAAATGTGGCAGGGAAAGGGAAGCCAAATGTTCAAACGGTTTATCCTGGTCATGAGTCACTAAACAGCAAGGCATGTTTGCGTTGTTCGCGGTTTGAAGGTCGTATAGATAGTCGCCAACATAAAGCAAATTCTGAGGGGATATTTGCCACTCTTCAGCCAGAGCGATAAGTGCTTCTGGCGAGGGTTTAGGGGCAAACTCTTCTCTAGATACCACCCTATCTACGCTGATATTACAGTGACTTAACTTCATCTCTGTTGCAGTCATACTATTTCTTGTGACTATACCTGTACGAAACCCGTGGCTTTCTAAGAACTTTATCAAATCATAGCAACCAGGCATTGGAGTCGCATTGGCCGCATCGCTCAACTCATGATCTAATATGAGCTGGTGGGCTTTCTGTTGTAACTCCGCGGTTGGCAAAGAGTCGGAAAAAGTCAGCAAGTCTTCACTTTTTGGGCAGCCTAATTGTTCGCGGAGGTGACTGAAATTGATATTTGAGCTGACAAGGGTATTGTCTAAATCGAAGACAACCGCTTTGATTTCTGAAAGCTTGAGCTCTACGGGCATTTTGACACTCCTAAGCAGGTATATTGGATTAGTGTAAGTTCAATTGTAGTTGATCAACTTTACTCTTTTCAGAGAGATAGTTACCGTATTAAAAACTAAAACTAAAACTAAAACTAAAACTAAAACTAAAAGGAATTAGCCATGGCTACGGATTTACGTACTCAGTGCAAAATAACGATTTCGGGCAACAAAGAACAAGCGCCCGCTCAGTTATTCGCTGAAATGGCAGCATGGTGTGAAGAACACGGCGTTGAACATGATGTTTATGGTGATGGGGAAGTTATTCAAAGCTTCGAGCAAAAAGTCGCAGACGTATTAGGTTATGAAGCGGGGCTTTTTGTTATTTCTGGCACAATGACTCAGCCAACGGTGCTTGAGATGGTGTGTAAACAGAAGAATAACCCATTGGTGGCGATGCATGAATCAAGTCATATTTATCGTCACGAGCGCCAAGGCTATCAGCTACAAGACCGCTTTAAAGTGTTGCCTGTAGGTAATGCGTTCAGAACCTGGGAACTTGAGGATCTAAAAGCGTGGCCAGATGATATCGCAGCGGTACTTTATGAGTTACCTATGCGCGAAATCGGTGGTCAATTACCTAGTTGGAACAACTTACAAGAAATTAAAGATCACTGCCATGAGCAGGGTATTCACTTACACATGGATGGCGCAAGGCTTTGGGAATGTGCAGCTTTTTATGAAAAGACATACCAAGAGATCTCACAAGGGTTCGATACTGCGTATGTTTCTTTGTATAAAGGGATTAACGGCCTAGGCGGCTCTATGCTTCTTGGAGATAAAGCTTTCATCGAAAAAGCATCAATGGAAATGAAAAGACAGGGTGGCAATATTTATCATCGTACGCCTTATATTGTGTCTGCTGCCATGCAATTCGATCGCCGACTAGAAGGGATGCCAAAACTGTTTGAGCGTACCAAACAGGTTTACCAGATTTTTGAAGATTATCCTCAATTCAAGCTAAACCCAGCCAAACCTAACGTTAATATGCTGCATTTGTATTTGCCAACCAGTTATGAAAAAGCACTGATTTTACGTGATCGATTAGCGAAAGAAAAAGGCGTGTGGATTGGACGACCTCAAATCACACCACTGGCTGAAATGTCGCAAATCGAGTGGTATGTTGGAGACCAATTATTAGATCTTCCAGATCATGAGTTGATTGCCATTTTGGACTGGATCTCGGCTGAGATCGAATAGCTAGTTTGTTAACACTGTAGATGGGAAAGGAGAGCTAAATGCTCTCCTTCTTATTATGTTCTGTATTTTAGTGCTGGTTTATAGTTTAAGCCGTTTGCAAGTAGCGACCCTTAGCTCGAAGCGTAAAGTTGACCAAGGCTATGAGTACTGGCACTTCAATCAGAGGGCCAATCACCCCCGCAAAAGCTTKGTCTGAGTTAATACCAAATACTGCGATAGCAACCGCAATAGCAAGTTCGAAATTGTTGCCAGTCGCTGTGTAAGCAATCGAAGCATTTTTGTCGTAAGGGATCCCCATTTTCTTACCAATAAAAAAGCTAATGAAGAACATCAATACGAAATAAATAGTCAGTGGAAGTGCAATACGTACAACATCCATTGGTAGCTCAACAATCATTTCACCTTTAAGGCTAAACATCAGAACAATTGTACCAAGTAGAGCAATTAACGTGATTGGTGAGATACGCGGAATGAAAACATCGTTGTACCAGTTTTCGCCTTTCACTTTCACGAGCACTTCGCGGCTGATAAACCCTGCTAAGAAAGGTACGCCTAAGTAAATTGCCACGCTATGAGCGATGTCAGTTATCGAAATATCAACAACCATACCTTCATAACCGAAAACAGGCGGTAGAACGGTAATAAATAACCAGGCCATAAAACTGTATGTGACGATTTGAAATGCACTGTTTAATGCCACAAGTGCAGCGCCATATTCTTTATTCCCGCCACCAATATCGTTCCACACTAATACCATGGCGATACAGCGAGCAAGACCAATTAAAATGATACCAACCATGTAGCCAGGGTGATCTCCAAGGAAGGTCAGCGCGAGAACGAACATGAGCACGGGGCCAACAACCCAGTTCATGATTAATGAAAGCGTGATGGCTTGCTTGTCTTTGGTTACTTGACCTAATAGACGGTAATTCACTTTAGCTAGTGGAGGGTACATCATTAAGATCAGCCCGATAGCCAACGGAATATTGGTGCTACCGACTGACATTGCTTCATTCCATTCAGAGACTTGTGGGAATGCAAAACCAATCGCAACCCCGATAAGCATGGCTAGAAAAATCCATACGGTTAAGAAGCGATCAAGAAAACCTAATTTAGGTTGTGACAAAGCATCATTCATAAAATTCTCACTTGGTTAATATTTACTAGCTCGATCTATCAACTTACCAATCGTAAATCGTCGAATTGCGATTAAGCTAGGTGCTTTATTACTAGCGAGGAATCTGAAACTGTTACTTACTCAGGTTATCGCTAGTGTACGTTTGTTACTGGAAAATCGTCGTTAACAGTGCTGAATAGTTAGATAATCGCTCGCGATTTACCTGATAGCACATCTTGGGTGGCATAGGTTCTGCTGTAATTAACTGGGATTGCTTTAAAATTCGTAGATGTTCAGAAACGGTCGATTGAGCTAAGCCGAGCTCAGACACTAAATCACTGTTTAAGCAGCCACCGGAATTATCCAAAGTAATAAGGATTTTTAAAATACGAACTCTTGCTGGGTGAGACAGTGCTTTCGAAATTGCAGCAAACTCTTTCTCTTGAAGAAGTTGTTCGTTGGTTGCCGAAAAGTCAGGGGTACAGCTACTGGTACAAGTTTTCATACTTTTACTTATAGTTAATCGTCGAATTACGATTAACTATACTTTATGAGTTTTGGTGACGCAAATATTTACTGAACAAATTTTTTAAATGAGGTTTAAATTACTGGTTAGCAAGGGGGAAGGATGACTACGCCTATCTGATGACAGCAAGCGCAGTTAAAAGCAAACTACATGTATTGGTTGATATACACATCAACTAGGAACATGAATACTGGAATCGTGCTGAGTATTCCAAACCCTACAATAGGGATCCAGTTACTCATTTTCTTTTTTTGTTTTTCTGAATTGCTCATATACAGACCATCAAAGCTATTTGAGAACACTAATTGAGACGATCCTAACAGAAAATTCCACTTGAATCTTTGACCGTTTTCTCGGTAATAGGGCGACGATAAGGAATTTTATGAACCATTCGTTAACTGTCAGTTCATATCCAATGGTTTAAAGTTTAAAACGTCAGCCAAACCATTCATAAATTTTCGCTCTAACATTTTCATTAAATCAATTTAAGTGCTTGTCAATATAGAGATTTTCCGTAAATTGGTTAGAAGAGAATTGATAGGGCACTAGAAAGGATGACTGTGTTTAAGATAGAAACGGAGAATTTGGTTTTACGAGATTTTAAGGTCGGTGATTCACAGGCTTATGTAAATTTAACCCGAGATGAAAAGTACCAACGTTTTTATAGCGAAGAAGACTGCCAGGATTCTAAATCACGAATGTTGGTCGATTTGTTTGTGGAAAAAGCAGTAGAATCCCCGCGAACCATGTATCAGCTAGCGATTACGTTGAAAACCACGGGTGAAGTTATAGGTACATGTGGAATTCGCCTAGAAGAACATTCGCAAGCGTCTATGGGATGTGGTGTTGCTAGGAAATTTCAAGGTACAGGCTTTGCTAAAGAAGCGGCGAGTGCTTTGATTGATTTTGGATTCACTCAATTGAACATTCATCGAGTTTACGCAGAAACAATGGATGCTAATCGTGCTGCGATTGCTTTGTGCAGACAGCTGGGCATGAACAAAGAAGCGCATTTTGTCGAGCATAGGTATTTTAAAAATCAATGGTGGGACACCGTGATTGTTGCCATGCTGAAATCAGATTGGATTAAACGTCGAGGTGAGTGATCCGGTTCTATAACGGGCTGCTCATTTTTATATCGTTTCGGCGTTGTATAACAAGGTAAGTGAGAAAATATGAGAACTATAGGTAATATCATTTGGTTTTTGTTTGGTGGTGTTTTCATGGGTTTAGCGTGGTGGTTTTTTGGGCTGCTCGCTTTCTTGACCATTGTGGGGATTCCATGGGGACGAGCGTGTTTTGTTATGGGAAACTTTTCGTTCTTCCCATTCGGACAAGAAGCTATTTCGCGAGATGAGCTTACTAATGAAATGGATATCGGTACCAGTGGACTTGGCTTCATAGGTAACGTTATCTGGTTCTTATTTGCGGGTATCTGGCTAGCTTTGGGGCATATTGCTTCTGCAGTGGCTTGTTTTATCACAATTATCGGTATTCCATTTGCGATTCAGCATTTGAAATTAGCACTGATTTCATTAGCGCCGATTGGCAAAACGGTTGTTGATAAACGTGAAGCAGAAGCTGCACGTGTTGCTAACTATAATCGTAACAATCGATAAGGATTAAGCCATCAAATGGAATTGAAACAGCTTACCGATGCAGAATGTTGGGGTATCGCAACTGACTTTATGGATAACCTAATGTCTGCATCGACCGAAATTAACCACGCTAAACATTGCCGTGATTTTTCTCCCAGAATGAAAGCCATTGTGACTGAAATGTATTTAGAGGAAGTCTGTAAAGTTTATCAAGCTGAAAAAGGCTTCTTTGCAGCACGTAAGCCTATCGCCATTTTTAGAAGACCAGATTCAGTTGCCTTTATATGGAAACAGGAATTTACGATTGCACAAGGTGAGTTTGTCGCCGAAATGGTTTTGATTGAACAAGATGGTAAATAC
>NZ_JAKJSW010000208.1:0-7146 GCF_050337375.1 Vibrio makurazakiensis
CGTTAGAGGTAGTTGATGCAGAACTGTACTTAGCAAGTATCAAAACTCAGCAGTCAGTTGCCCGTTTTCAATACCTAATTTCGCTCAACAAACTGCTCGCGTTGAGTAATGAAATGGACACCTTTTCTAGCTACAAACACAACTCTATCGCCGCTTTACCATCACAACAAACGCCAAAGGACCCATCATGAAATCCATCAAGCCTGTCGTACTTTCAGCATTAGCAATCGGCGTAATTGGTTGGGTCGGTTACAGTTTTTATCACGCCTATCAGCCTCAGCCAATTAAATTACAGGGGCAAATAGACGCTCAACAATACAGTATCTCTTCAAAGGYGCCGGGACGCATTGACCAAGTTCTAGTAGGTAAGGGGGACACAATTGAAAAAGGCGATCTCGTTTTTACTCTACATAGCCCAGAAATTGATGCAAAGTTAGAACAAGCGATTGCAGGCCAAAAAGCCGCTGGTGCACTTGCTCAAGAAGCAGAAAARGGGGCTCGTGTTCAACAAATTCAAGCTGCAAAAGATCAATGGAAAAAAGCCAAAGCTGCTGCGGATTTAATGGAAAAAACATACCAACGCGTCAACAATTTGTATAGCGACGGTGTCGTTGCAGAACAAAAACGCGACGAAGCAAAAACTCAGTGGCAAGCTGCAAAATATACGGAAAGTGCAGCGTTTCAAATGTATCAACTTGCCAAAGAAGGCGTTCGAGACGAGACCAAGCTTGCAGCAGCTCAGAAGGCTCTAATGGCAGCAGGCGCAGTTGCGGAAGTGGAAGCTTATGCCGCTGACACTCAAATATCGAGTTGGTTTGACGGTGAAGTTTCACAGGTTCTACTAAATAGCGGAGAGCTTGCACCACAAGGCTTCCCAGTGGTTACCGTTATCGACACACAAGATTCATGGGCGGTTTTAAACGTTCGCGAAGATCTTTTAAAGCACTTTGAAAAAGGCTCTACCTTTAATGCTTACTTACCAGCATTAGATAAAACACTGGAATTCAAAGTCACTCATATCGCTGTTATGGGCGACTTTGCGACTTGGCGTTCAACAGATGCGGCGCAAGGGTTTGATCTTAGAACATTTGAAGTAGAAGCTCGTCCTACCCAATTTAGCGATTCTACTCAAGCCAAAGATAAACTGCGTATGGGGATGAGCTTGGTTGTCGAGCTATAGGAAATATTAATGAGTTCAATACTTTCTAGTTCGAGAACGTTTAAGCCAAAGCCTTTCGGTTCATTGGTAAAAACTCAGTGGCAGCTCGTTAAACAAGATAAGTGGCTTTTATCTTGTTTAACCTGGCTTCCTCTTTTGTTAGCGATCAGTATCTGGGGAATCTTTTCTCAGGGTATTGCTCGCGACTTACCCATCGGCATTGTCGATTTAGAACATAGCCAGTTGTCACATACGTTATCACAACGTTTTGATGCATCTCCTACTCTTGAAGTCTTCGCTGATTACGCTGATGTCAGTCAAGCCAAGCAGGCGATGATCAAACAGAAGATCTATGGATATATCGTTATTCCAAAAGGGTTTGATAAAGGTATTTATCAGCAATCTAATCCGCAGGTTTCAGCTTTCTATAACAGCCAATTCATTTTGATTGGTAAGTTATTTCACTCGGCAGTTTTACAAGTTCAAGGTACATTTGGCGCTGAGCTAGAAGTGATGAAAGGCCTAACCCAAGGTAACACCACAACTCAGTCTGCACTTGGTCGCGCAGTGTCAGTTCAAACTCAAATTACCCCGCTATTTAATAAAAACACCAGTTACGCCCAGTTCCTTATTTCTGCTGTCGTCCCTGCCTTATGGCAAATAATGGTAGTGACTTGCACTATTTTAGTTTTAAGTGCCAATTTAAAGCACTTCCAATTGAAACCATGGTTGCAAACCAACCCGATTAAAACTTTAGTTCAAACCTTACTCCCTTACCTCGCCTTCTTTTGTTTGGTGGGTTTTGGCTTTTTAGTTTGGTTTTACGTAATCCTACAGTGGCCAATGAATGGTAGCTTGATTACGCTTATTTTTGCTCAGTTCGTAGCAGCAATAGCATGTATGGTGATGGGGTGCTTTTTCTTCTTCCTAACGCTTGATCCAGCTAGGGCGATGAGTTTCGCTGGCGCTTTTACGGCACCTAGTTTCGCTTTTATGGGAATCACTTTTCCTGTTAGCCAGATGAATGAACTCGCACAACTTTGGCGTAGTTTGCTTCCGATAAGTCACTATATCGAAGTTCAAGTTCAACAATCAAGTTACGGCGTAACTCCCATTGTATCACTCGCTCAAATGTTACCTATGGTTGGCTACCTTATTCCTGCTGTTTTAGTGCTGATACTCGTCAAAAAGCACATTAAACTGGATACGGAGCGTAACGTATGAATAAGTTATCTTTCTTCACCTTAATCAAACTCGAATTGCTCGCTATTTTAACGAATCCGGTCGTCAACTTAACCGTGTTTGGTGGCGTTTTATTTTATTCATTCCTTTACCCTCTTCCTTACGCGAATCAGGTATCTCAAGAGTTACCAATTTCAATCATCAATTTGGACAACAGCCAAACAAGTTTACAGCTTGAACGTATGGTTGATGCAACGCCGCAAATTCACGTAATTCAGCGTGACCACACTATCGCTCAAGCAAAAAGCGCATTGATCAATCAAGATATTGGCGGGTTTCTGGTTATTCCCGAGGACTTTTACAAAGATTTATTATTGGGAAAAGCACCGACACTGTCTTATGCAGGGGATGCTTCATACTTTCTGGTTTACGGTACTGTTGTTGAAGGGTTAGCTAGAGCTGGTGGAACACTTGCCGCAGAAGCAAAGGTAGCTCACCTTGTATCTGAAGGCAGCCCGCTATCAACAGCATCCCATCAATTCAGTGCTTTTACTGCCAATATGAAACCCACTTTCAACAGCAGGATGGGCTATGTCGACTACGTGGTTCCTGCCGTATTCGTTCTTATTCTTCAACAAACCCTAATCATGGCGATGGGATTGGTCGGTAACACACAAAAGCATTCTCGTGGCTACTGGAATGAAATCCCGCCATCGTTCTTATTAAGCGTAAGAGTCTTGGTTTTATTGGGTATTTATTACGTGCTCGCCATGTATTACTTTGGTGCTAGCTTCGAGATGTATGGCATCAACCGTTTGGCCTCAATGGGTGTACTACTTGCTTTGCTGTTTCCATTTTTGCTGTCTGGTTGTTTAATTGGAGCTGTTTTAGGTCAGCTATTACCAAGAAGAGAGTTAGTCACCGTTGTCGTACTTGTAAGCTCAATGCCGCTAATTTTCTTAGCTGGGTTCATTTGGCCAGTTCAAATGATTCCGGAACCGTTAGTTATGGTTTCAAAAATATTCCCAAGTACGCCAGCTATCCAAGCTTTCCTAGCGACGAATCAAATGGGAGCAAGTTGGAGTGATATCGCTGATTTATGGTCTCTGATGTGGGCTCAAGTTATCGGTTGGGCCATCGTTACTTGGTTAGTTTTCTTTTACTCTAAATCAAAAAGTTAGTCAGCTTGAAGCAAGTCACTAGGCTCTAACTCGTATGTTGGCTCTGTTTATTACTGCATAATAATCAGGGCTAGCTACGGCACCTTAGTTTGTAATAAGAAATTTACTCTCGTAACAGTCAAACTACAATTGACCCATAGCAACCAAGGTGGGTATTATTTCGGTAACCAGCCGTAAAATGAAACTTTAATGCACCCATCACAATTACTCTTAGATATCTGTACCAACGCCCTATTACACCTCGAATTTAAAAAGCTTGAACGTCACCTAAGTGTTGTAGAAAAGAATCAGCTACTCGTCCAATACTTCAAACGAATAACAAAAAGCCATCGCTTTCGCGCCGTAAAGAAAACGACGAAAGGCTGGTTATTGGCAGGTCGTCAGGCAAACAATAACTTTGAAGCCTTGATAACAAATGAACACGTGGGTCTACTCCAAAGTTGCTCTACGGATTTACATCGCTTTGTTAATCTAATTTCTATGGTTGAAACTTCGCTTAAGACTAAGGTTCAATATTCTAAAGCTATGGATATCGACCTAAACGTTCGCTATGGAAAAGTATTGATTTGTGTTGTGGACGAAAGTCTCTCATCGAGCTTTGATGAAGATGGTCACATGTTCCACTCTACTCAACTACTCTTCATTGGGGATTCTGAACTTAAAGAGCAATTTTCAGCAATTATTGATAGCAGCGACCACTTTCAAGCCATTGTCGCCTATGAAGACGAAACTCACTTAAGAATGGAATTGTTGCGCTTCTAACCCAAGCAAGTTTTCGTAATTAAGAGCGTTGTGATTAACAGTAAAAAGGAAAGGTAATGTCGAATACAAATCAACTCATGTTATTTTTGGATGTAGTTCAACAAGGCTCGTTTACTAAAGCGGCAGCGCTGCATAACATGGATAATTCTGCGTTATCTAAACAGGTAAAAAAGCTGGAGCGCGACCTTGGCGTTCAACTCTTGAATCGTTCTACTCGCTCCTTTTCACTAACAACGGCGGGCGAAGAAATTCTTGAGCAAGCCATTAAGCTCAAAGACACCATCAATCACATTCAATTTATTGCTGACTCTTACCAATCTGAACCCAAAGGCGTTCTACGCATTACGTCGCCTATTTACTTTGGTCATGGTTATTTGCAGCCAGTTATATCTAAATTCATGAAAACTTATCCTGATGTGCAAATAGTTCATGTTCTATCAGATAAGAAAAACGACATAATTTCAGAAAATATCGACTTAGCATTTCGTCTTAGTAAGTTGGAAGACTCTAATCTAATTGCAAAAAAAATTGCAGATACCAACTTCATACTCATCGCTTCGAATGATTTCATTAAAGAACACGGAAGACCAACCACACCCCAAGATTTGATTGCACTACCCTCTGTACTTTATACCAATGGTGATATGACGATAGACCAATTAACCATTAGCAACACTGTCGGCAGCCCTGATAAAACAACGTATAAGATGAAGGGAAACTACAAAGTTAGTGATGTGAGAACGACTATAAGCGCCGTACGAGACGGGTTAGGCTATGCGCTCATTGAGCTATCAAACCTACATCGACCATTAGATGAATTAGGCCTAACTTTGCTGCTTCCCGAACATGAAGTATCGACAAGAGACACCGCCATTTATGCGGTTTATCCTCATAGGAAGCATACGAAACTGGCGAAGTTATTCGTCGATGAGGTTCAAGCTTATATAGGTACACCACCAAGATGGCTAGTTTACCTCTCGGAAACAAACTAGCTTAGATTCCGAACGGAGTTTCGCTCATCATCTATATTCAGCGATACATAAGTTTAAATACAAAAATGCCTAGCAAATCGCTAGGCATTTCGTCATTTCCCCGAAAATAACTTCAAACCTAAAGTACTGAAATTACATCATCCATTGCTAGGCGAGCCTTTGGARGACCGTGGTTGTAGTCTTCACCATCTTGGTGGTAGCCAATTGCTAAAGCAACGTCACATACATGACCATCAAGCTCTTCTTTAAATGCTTCACCAATCAAAGCAGCATCAATGCCTTCCAWCGGAGTTGAATCGATACCTAGGCGAGCAACAGTGTGCAGTAAGTTACCTAGTGCAATATATACCTGAGACTTAGTCCAGTTGCCGTTAAAACCAGATTCATCGGTATTTGCATCGGCAAATGCGTAAGCACCCATAAACATGTCGTACATATCTGCAGGCAAGTGGCCTGAAGTTACTTCTGCATCAACACGTTTTGCGAACTTCTCTTTTGTGAACTTTGGATCATGTGCCAAAAGAATTGTATGAGAAGCCGTTTTAGCATGAGGCTGATTAAACTGGTGCATATTTTCAAAGGTATCGTGGAAGCGCTGCTTTGCTTCATCACTTTCGATAACAATGAACTTCCATGGTTGTGAGTTAATCGACGAAGCCGAGAGACGAATAGCTTCTTTAATGATTTCCATATCATCAGATGAAATGCGTTTAGTCGCATCGTATTTTTTAGCAGTATAACGGTTGTTTAGGTCTGTAATGATTTGGTGAGCCATTTCGATATTCCTCGTTAAGCGATAGCGTTGAGTGCATAGTAGAGATAACTAAGCAAAAGGCATAGAGCATTAAAAGCCAATCATTATGGTTATTTAATTCCACAATACTTTTCAACTTCACCTAATAACAAAAGTGGCAATTATCGCTGGTTAAGCCAGATAAGTTTTTTAACGCCAACAAATGCTTATTGCCCTCTTCGACGCCCATTTCATAACCTTGCCATAAGATATCTTTGTCCATCGTTAATCTTTTTACAGCGTACGTCGATGGTGGCGCGATCACTCTTACCTTAGTACCAGGTGGAGGATTGCGAATAAACTCAATTGACGCATTATATTTTTTCTCTCTCAACAACATTGCCTGCACTAAACTAGGGTTCTTGGAAAACAATGCTTTTACTAAACGGGGATATTTCACCGGTTTCATTTCAAAATTTAAAGGCCTTGATAAAACAACCGTTATATCTCGATAGCCTTGACGATAGGCCTCCATAACAGGTATTGAATCGGCCACACCACCGTCGGTATAGCAACTATTGTCAAAGCATGGCGTATCTTTGTAAATCATTGGCAGTGCTGCGGTAGCTTCCATAACACGATCGACATTTATAGGTGTGATGCGATGGTATTCAGCCTGCCCATTGTGAATATTCGTCACTGCTACATAAAAAGGCATTGATGAGTACAGCTCTTTATTATCAATTGGGTATTGAGCTTTTGATTGTTCCCATAACCATTTAACGTCTGCAAGATTGCCACCGGAAATAGCACGCTTGATGTTGAAGAACTCTTTGGTCGTAGCCATCTTGGTAATAACGTCAATGCTACGTTTTGGTTGATTAGCGAGGTAACCAATTAGATTGCTCGCGCCAGCAGAAACGCCGAATGCAGCTCCATAAGGTTGATGCTCTTGTTCAAGAAATGCATCTAATACACCACTTGCGAACACCCCACGCATTGCGCCACCCTCAACAACCAGTGCCTGTTTATTTTTCATAGTCAATTCTCCTGTTGCGAGCGAGAATAGCGCCCCAACCAATAGTTATAAAATTGGTTATTTCTCTTTATTTAATAGGGAAAAACTATCACCATAAT
>NZ_JAKJSW010000209.1:0-7093 GCF_050337375.1 Vibrio makurazakiensis
GGCTTGCTCACTCAGCTCCATTGAGCATTTACAGTTATTAAATAACTTTTGGTATTGTTATGGACAAATTTTGGTCCCAAACCCACAAAATGCAACATTTCCTTAACAAACCTTTGAGATAACACCCTAAGCATTTGTAAAATTATTGTTACTTTAAGAGCAAAGAAAGACACCTCACATTTCTTTCTAGCCTTGAATTTATAAGGATTTGACCAAAATTTTCAGCGCCACTATACGGCTGGCAACATTCTAATACAATTGGTGTAACAAATAATGCTACACAGAACAGATTTTTAACGAATTTAATGTAAAAAACACTAACAAGTGCACACAAAACTGTAGAAAAATTGACTTTATGAGCTAAGACCAGTAAAAAAATGGCACATAAACATCCTGGACGGATTAATAATAAACAAAGGAGATTGTTATGGCGGATAAGAAAGCTACCCTTCACATTGAAGGTCAAGCGCCAATCGAACTGCCAATTACGGAAGGTGTACTAGGTACTCCGGTAATTGATGTTCGCACACTGGGTTCAAACGGATTCTTTACTTTCGACCCGGGTTTTCTTGCCACTGCATCTTGTGAATCTCAAATCACTTTCATTGACGGTGGAAAAGGTATCCTTCTACACCGTGGTTACCCAATTGATCAACTTGCCAATAACGCTGACTACTTAGAAGTTTGTTATATTCTACTTTACGGTGAAGCTCCATCTCGCGCTCAGTACGAAGAGTTCAAGAAGACCGTTACTCGTCACACTATGGTTCATGAGCAAATCGCTAGCTTCTTCCACGGCTTCCGTCGTGATGCTCACCCAATGGCGGTTATGTGTGGCGTTGTAGGAGCTCTTGCAGCGTTCTACCATGACTCATTAGATATCAACAACGATACACACCGTGAAATTGCGGCTTACCGCCTAATTTCTAAGATGCCGACTTTGGCTTCAATGTGTTACAAGTACTCAATTGGTCAACCATTCATTTACCCACGTAACGATTTGAACTACGCGGAGAACTTCCTACACATGATGTTCGCTAACCCATGTGAAGAATACGAAGTGAACCCAATCGTTGCACGTGCAATGGATAAGATTTTCACTCTACACGCAGATCACGAACAAAACGCTTCAACGTCTACTGTACGTCTTTCTGGTTCTTCAGGTGCTAACCCATTTGCATGTATTGCAGCGGGTATCGCATCACTTTGGGGCCCAGCTCACGGCGGTGCAAACGAAGCTTGTCTTCGTATGCTCGAAGAAATAGGCAGCGTAGATAACATCGAAGAGTATGTTGCTAAAGCAAAAGACAAAGATGACCCGTTCCGCCTAATGGGCTTCGGTCACCGTGTTTACAAGAACTACGACCCACGTGCAACGGTAATGCGTGAAGCGTGTCACGAAGTTCTTAAAGAGCTAGAAATTAAAGATCCACTACTTGACGTAGCTATGGAACTTGAACGTATTGCTCTATCTGACGAATACTTTGTTTCTAAGAAACTGTACCCGAACGTAGATTTCTACTCAGGTATCATTCTGAAAGCTATCGGTATTCCTGTGTCTATGTTCACTGTAATCTTTGCGATGTCTCGTACTATCGGTTGGATTGCTCACTGGAATGAAATGCACAGCGATCCGACAAACCGTATCGGTCGCCCTCGCCAGCTTTACACTGGTAAAGAGCAGCGTGATTTCGAACCTCTACATGAACGTGAATAATAGAGTTTAGATCTGAAACTAAAAAAGGTTGATGTGAAAACATCAACCTTTTCTTTTTTTCGTTAGGAGCAAGTTGCATTAGTAGCCAGTTTAGTCCTTAACCCTATTCGCATAACTGCTTTATACTGGGTTATCAATATCAATAAACTCTACATCAAAGCCATGTTCTTCCGCTAACCATTCCCCAAGAGCTTTAACCCCATAGCGTTCGGTTGCATGGTGTCCTGCTGAAAAATAATGAATATCCAGCTCTCGTGCAGAGTAAGTTGTACGCTCTGATATTTCACCTGAAATAAACGCGTCTAAACCTTTAGATGCCGCCAACTCGATATAGTCTTGGCCACCACCCGTACACCAACCAACAGTAGTAATCGGTTTTTCTTGGTTTTCAGGAGCGATATGCAATGGCTTACGATTCAGAATTTGCTCAATTTTGTCTGCAAACTCAGCGCCTGTCATTGGTGTTTTCAACTGGCCAAACATGGCAACGGATTGTGGGTGTCCTTCCAAGCCGCCTTCTACTTCAATATCTAGCAACTCTGCTAATTTCGCGTTATTACCCAGTTCAGGGTGGATATCAAGAGGTAAGTGGTAGCCCAAAAGGTTAATATCATTTTTAATCAGGGTACGAATACGCTTGCCTTTCATACCACGAATCGCTTCTGACTCACCCTTCCAAAAGAACCCATGATGAACAAGTAAAGCGTCTGCTTTTAACTCAACCGCTTTCTCAATCAATGCTTGAGAAGCTGTAACACCAGTAACAATGCGCTTCACATGTGCCGCCCCCTCAACTTGAAGACCATTAGGACAGTAGTCTTTTATCTGCTGTGGTTGGAGCTTTTCGTTCAGAAGCTTTTCTAATTGTAAATTATTCATTTTTATTTCCAGCTTACCTTTATAATAACGTCGTTATAGCAATTTACGGGTAGAATGTCGAAAGCCCCGAACAGATGTTTACGAGGAAGATATGACAACGCTGCAACGTTTTTACCAATGGATCATAGACTCACCACCGCTACTGAAAATAACGCCACCAATTTCCGATCTCAGCGTATTCGCCAGTAATAAGTCTATTGACTCGTTACATACCTACCAAGGTAACCCTAGGTTAGGTTTTCTCTACCAACATCTGTGTGAGCAAATTATCAACGCTTCATCTAATTACTCGATTAAATACGATGAAGTACAGATAAATGTAGAAGGGCGAACTTTAGGTGCCATAGACTTTATTCTAGAAGAAGAGCGAAACCATAAACTGCAGCACTGGGAAGTAGCGATTAAGTTTTATTTACTTCATGAGCAAACCTGGTTTGGCCCTAACTCTCATGATCAACTAGACATGAAGCTCAACCGGATGCTTAGCCACCAACTAGCCATGTCTTCCTCAACAGCCTTTGTCGAGCAATACCCTGAAATCGATATCGACTCAGAACATTTATTAATGCAAGGCCGTCTATACACCAACCCTTTCTTGGAACAAAACATACCCACAGAGTGTTTGGGGTTCGATATTAACTCTAGCCAAGTAAACGGGTTTTGGTGCTATCAACACCAAGCACATTTAATCGGTGAAGCCCTTTATCCCCTCACAAAAGACCAATGGGCAGCAGGCACTAATGAGTTCACCGGCGAACCTCTCACTAAATTTGGTGATCGTTTTGTTCATGGACAAACTCAATCAGGAAAATTTTGGTTTGTGATGCCAGAAAACTGGCCGCATGGCTGAGTTTAGTACTCCAAAATTCGCTCATAACAAGAAAAATAAAAGGGCTGATGCTTTCACATCAACCCTTTCACTAGTTATTTTTCGATYCTACTCGCCAGTGTTCTATTACAGTCCAGCGGCTGCAAATACCTGATTAACGATTTCTTGAGCTTCTGCTTCAATCGCTTTTAGGTGTTCTTCACCTTTAAAGCTTTCACAGTAGATCTTGTAGATATCTTCAGTTCCTGATGGACGCGCAGCAAACCAACCATTTTCAGTGGTCACTTTAAGGCCACCAATTGCGGCACCGTTACCAGGGGCGTGCGTTAGACGTGCTGTAATCACGTCACCTGCAAGCGTTTCAGCAGAAACCATCTCTGGAGATAGTTTCTTAAGCACGTCTTTTTGCGCGCCATTTGCAACTGCTTGAATGCGGTTGTACTTAGATTCGCCATGTTTAGCCGCAAGCTCTTCATAGTACTCTTGTGGGTTTTTACCCGTTACAGCTGTAATTTCTGCTGCAAGTAGGCATAAGATTAGGCCATCTTTGTCTGTTGACCATGGCGTACCATCTTTACGTAAGAAAGATGCGCCAGCACTCTCCTCTCCACCAAAACCAAACTGACCATTGTAAAGACCATCCACGAACCATTTGAAACCTACTGGTACTTCACAAAGCTCTCGACCTAGATCAGCGACAACACGGTCAATCAATGCACTCGATACAAGTGTTTTACCAACAGCGACATCTTTGCCCCAACCTTCACGGTTGCGATATAGGTAGTCAATACAAACCGCTAGGAAATGGTTTGGGTTCATTAAGCCTTTTGGCGTAACGATGCCGTGGCGATCGTAGTCTGGGTCGTTACCAAACGCTAATGCATACTCATCTTTAAGAGCCAGTAAACCAGCCATTGCGTATGGAGAAGAACAATCCATACGCACCACACCATCTTTATCTAAAGACATGAATTGGAATGAAGGATCAACAGCTTCACTCACTAGTGTTAAATCTAGATTGTACGCTTTACCAATCTGACGCCAGTAATCAATACCGCTGCCGCCCAATGGATCAACACCAATTTTGATGTTTGCTTTCTGAATTGCTTCCATATCAACCACGTTAACCAAATCGGCAACGTATGGTGCAACTAAATCAACTTCTTTCACTAGCTCTGATTGCTTAGCTTGTGCAATAGGTGTGCGTTTAACGCCTTGCATTTCTTCTGCAATAATAACGTTAGCGCGATCTTCAATTGCTTGAGTTAATTCAGCTTCCGCTGGCCCACCATGAGTAGGGTTATATTTGATGCCACCATCTTGAGGTGGGTTGTGTGACGGAGTAATAACAATGCCGTCTGCTTTGTTATCATTAACTAGGTTATGCGTAAGAATCGCGTGTGAAATACCTGGAGTTGGAGTAAAGCCATTATTCTCCTGGATAACCACTTCAACGCCGTTTGCGATCAAGACTTCAATTACTGTCGAAAACGCGGGTTCTGAGAGCGCGTGGGTATCTTTACCCAAGAAAAGAGGGCCAGTCGTCCCCTGCTCTGCACGAACCTCAGCGACTGCTTGAGCAATTGCTAAAATATGATTTTCATTAAACGTAGATTTGTCTGCTGTACCACGGTGGCCTGAAGTACCAAAAAGTACTTTATGATCAGGGTTTGTTGCATCCGGTTGCTGCAAGAAATAGTTAGCAACTAAAGCCGGAATATTATGAAGATCTTCCTGCTGAGCTTTTTGCCCGGCACGAGGGTGCATAGCCATGTTAGACATCCTTATATATAAAACTTACAAACAAAAAAACCTCATAATATCGTTTAGTTATCGGACATTATGAGGTTTAAATCAGGTTTCTTTAAATTGAACCTGTAACTTTTTCAATTAATTCAACAGGAAAATTCATTCGACTCATTAGCTGATCAACCATTTGTCTTTTACGACTTGTATTATTATTGGTGATCACCCAAAACGGACTGCTTGGGATAGCCTTAGGCTTCGTCGTATTTCCGTTGGCAAGTAGTGTTTCTTCATTATCAGCGAAGTAAACACGTTTGCGTCCCTTAACTTGAGTTGCTTCAGAAAAACTTCCAGGATCAACATGGTGCAGTGTAGACAAAACAAGCATGAAACGATCAATGGCTTTCTTCAGTGAAGCAAACTCATCAGAAATAAGTAGAGATCGCATTTCTTTAACGCCATCAATTTTTGCCGGGACGAAACCAGCATCTTTACTGACTACAATGCCTTTCGGCTGGCTTACTGCTTGAATTTGAACTGCTTTTTGACCATCAACATTCAATAAGCGGCGTAAAATATCTGATGCACTTTCGCCAATATGTTCTGTCTGACCTGCTATGTAGCGGTACAGGTCTTCATCAACCTCAATTGTTTTCATTCGCTTTTCACAATCTCAATGTTTAAACTCTGGGGGATTATAGCGAGATCCGCGCGGATACTCTACGTTAAACCCATCATGAATAAGATAAAATGTCAGTACAGCTCAACTATAAAATTGAAGGTGCAGGTCACACCATTGTTTTGATCCATGGATTATTCGGTAATTTGGATAATTTAGGGCTTTTAGCTAGAGACCTTCGGGAAGATCATCAAATACTTAGCGTTGATCTTCGTAATCACGGGCAATCTTTCCATAGTGAAAAGCATGACTATCAATCAATGGCCCGAGATGTTGCCGACTTACTAGTGAGCTTAGATCTTAAAAAAGTTACGGTTATTGGCCACTCTATGGGTGGTAAAGTTGCAATGGCACTAACGGAGATTGAGTCTATTTCGATTGAGAAATTAGTGGTTCTAGACATGGCGCCTGTAGCTTACCAACAACGTCGCCACGACAATGTCTTCGCAGGGTTACAAGCCGTCGAGCAAGAAAAGCCGAAATCACGTTCAGAAGCTTTAAAAGTGTTAGCGGAACATATCGAAATTGACGGGGTTAGGCAGTTTCTCACTAAATCACTGTATAAACATGAAGACACCATGCAGTGGCGATTCAATRTCGAGTCACTCATCTCAAATTATAGCGATATTATTGGCTGGAAGCCCCTATCTCAAACGACTATTCCTACCATCTTTATTAAAGGTGGCGACTCAGACTACTTAACCAGTGAACACCAAGCTGCAGTTCAAGCACAATTTAAACATGCAAAAGCGCATGTTATTGCCAATACTGGGCACTGGTTACACGCAGARAAACCAGCTGAAGTTTTGAGAGCAATACGTAAATTTCTTAAGTAAATAACGAAATTTGGATAAATGAGATTTCTGCAAACACTGCGCATTAACTTTACGAATTAACAATGCTATAGTGCGCGCAAGCAAAATTGGTATATAGGGTTCCCATGCTTTACGACTACATGAACTTACTTGAATCTATAGGTTTAGATCTTCTTTTCGCTGCTATCTTTTTTTTAATTGGTATGGCGATTAAAGACGTCTTGAAACAAGGTAATGTTCCGGTATTTGGTCGTCGCATTGTATGGATGGTACTCTTTTTAGGCTGTGCGGGATTTATTGCCAAAGGGCTAATTCAACTAAGCTGGGAAGGTACTGGGATCGGTTGATATTCCCACTAACTCTATCACTCCAACATCTGACAAAATTAAAGGTAATGATTCTATGGCAAGTGTAGGTCTCTTCTTTGG
>NZ_JAKJSW010000210.1:0-6928 GCF_050337375.1 Vibrio makurazakiensis
CATCTGAACCAGTAGATAAACCGATTCATGACGTGAAAGATTTACGGTATTAAAAGCAAATAAATTATCGTCTTCGAAGACATACCCTGAACGCTCAAGCGCTAAAGACTCCCAAAGATCTGGAGCTAAATTAGCGAGGTTATAAGATTTCCTTTCAGGGATGACATCGCCGTACAACTTACTTTTGTTATAACTCGATATATAAAAGCCATCTTTATTGACCGCTTCCACTCTAAAATCCAAGTCCGGCGAGTAACTTAAACGAGAAGCTAAGCCCATTACGTCGACATTGATAACCAAGTAACCGAGCTTAGTACCTTCATCAACAATAGGAGTCAGCACCCTCAAAATAGGTGTATAGGGGTAAGACACTTTCTCATCAGAACCACGTTCAAGCTCGATTCCCCAAGAGCCTATTTCTTCACTTTCCAATGTTTGGGCGTACTTGAAATAATCGAACGCTGACCTATCAGCCAATTCATCTGGCAAAGTAACGATGCGTGATTGAGTAGAATAATCCAGCCGAACAGTTTCTTTCCCTTCAAGATCCAGAACCCGTATCTTGGTATACCATTTTTGGTTTACTAAAACAGATTTCCAAACTTCTTCTAGAACGGTGCGACTTGACTCTGTGGGAAAGCGAGCATAGCTGATCAGACTTTGACTATGACCAAGCAAATCCATGATGGACGAAAGTTGATCTCGCATATTGCTGTACTCTCGCTCACTATAGGTCAGTTGATGGAGAGCTTGTTTGGCCGTTTGCTCAAAGCTGGCAGTTTTCACTTCTTGATAACGCTGGGCGTAATATAGCCCCACTAACACAAAGAAGAGAACACATGTGATGAGAAGGGTCATGATTGTTTTTATGTTTCTCATCATCAGCTCAGTTACACGAAAAATATGGCTGCAGATTATACCTACAATAAGATTCGAACTAAATAAAAAGCCACTCTAATTGAGTGGCTTTATGGATTAAGAATGTTCTCTTTAATTAAGCAGCTTACGCTTTTAAAGCTCGCTCGCCTCGGGCAATGCCGACAACACCGCTTCGAGCAACTTCCAAGACATCGGTTACTTCAGACAAAGCCTGAATAAAAGCGTCAAGTTTTTCGCTGGTTCCTGCCATCTGAACCGTATACTGAGAAGCCGTAACATCGACAATCTGACCACGGAAGATATCAGCAGTGCGTTTTACTTCAGCTCGCGCAAAGCCACTCGCTTTCACTTTCACCATAAGCAATTCACGCTCAATATGCTCTAGTTCCGACACTTCTTGTACCTTAAGCACATCGATCAACTTATGCAGTTGTTTCTGAATTTGCTCAAGCTGCATTTCATCAGAGTTAGTCGTTACATTTAAGCGAGACAGAGTTTCGTCATCGGTTGGAGATACATTAAGAGATTCAATGTTGTAACCACGCTGAGAAAATAGACCAACAACACGCGACAAAGCACCAGGCTGGTTTTCCATAAGTAGTGAAATAATATGTCTCATAATTAAGTTCTCTCCGTCTTGCTTAGCCACATCTTGTCCATGCCTTCACCCTTTATTTGCATTGGGTAAACGTGCTCGGTGTCATCGACACTGATATCGACAAAAACCAGACGGTCTTTCATTGCTAGTGCTTTTTCTAAACCCGATTCCAACTCATCAGGAGACGAAATACGCATCCCTACGTGCCCATATGCTTCTGCAATTGCAGCAAAGTCTGGCACTGAATCCATGTATGAGTTTGAGTAACGACCTTGATAAACAATGTCTTGCCACTGTTTTACCATGCCTAAGAAACGGTTATTCAAGTTAATAATTTTTACTGGGATATTGTATTGCAGCGCAGTCGACAGCTCTTGGATATTCATTTGAATACTACCATCTCCCGTAACTACCACGACTTCTTCGTCAGGTTTAGCGAACTTAACGCCCATGCCAGCAGGAAGACCAAAGCCCATAGTTCCTAGACCACCTGAGTTGATCCAACGACGAGGTTTGTCGAATGGGTAGTACAACGCAGCAAACATTTGATGCTGACCAACATCCGATGCTACATATGCATCGCCGTTTGTCACTTTATGCAGAGTTTCTATTACTTGTTGTGGCTTAATTTTCTCAGAAGACTTGTCATAATCTAAGCAGTTACGCGCTCGCCACTGTTCAATGTCAGTCCACCAGCTTTCTAAGGCTTCACTGTCATTGGTTCCACCCTGCTCTTCAAGCAAAGCCACCATGCTCTCTAGCACTTTTTCAGCAGAGCCTACAATTGGTAGATCAACTTTTACATTCTTAGAAATCGACGATGGATCGATATCAATGTGCATGATCTTCGCATCAGGGCAGTACTTATCTAGATTGTTTGTTGTACGGTCATCAAAACGTACACCAATGCCAAAAATCAGGTCGGCATTGTGCATCGCCATATTGGCTTCATACAGACCGTGCATACCCAACATACCGAGTGAGTTTTTATGAGTACCAGGGAATGCGCCCAGCCCCATTAATGTACTTACAACTGGCAGATTTAAAGTTTCTGCCAATTTAAATAGAGGTTTATCTGCTTCAGAGATTACTGCACCACCACCAACATAAAGTACTGGTTTCTTCGCTTCTAATAGCGCTTTAAGGGCTTTTTTGATTTGTCCCTTATGACCAGTAGTTGTTGGGCTGTACGAGCGCATTTTGATGGTTTCTGGATACTCGTAAGGAAGCTTAATTTGCGGGTTCATCGTGTCTTTAGGAAGATCGATTACAACTGGGCCTGGGCGACCAGTTGTCGCAATATGAAATGCTTTTTTAACGGTTTCTGGAATGTCTTCAGCTTTCTTAACTAAGAAACTATGTTTCACGATAGGACGTGATACACCAACGATGTCACACTCTTGGAAAGCATCGTTGCCAATTAAGCTATTCGGTACGTTACCAGAAATAACTATCATTGGAATTGAATCCATATAAGCCGTCGCAATACCTGTAACAGTATTCGTTGCGCCTGGGCCTGAACATACTAATACAACACCAGGTTTACCCGTTGAACGTGTATAACCGTCAGCCATATGAGTCGCTGCTTGTTCGTGACGAACAAGAACGTGTTTAATTTGATCAGTTTTAGCATGCAAAGCATCATAAATATCTAATACTGAGCCGCCTGGATAGCCAAAGATTTGCTCCACATTCTCTTCAATAAGAGATTGAACAACCATCTCTGCACCGGACAACATTGCTGTTTCTGGTTTCGTCGTCATATTGTTTCTCCTTAGCCAGTCTCAAATTGTTTTGGTTAACTAATTGAGCCGGTTTTACATAGTCTAGGTCTTATTCGTAGCCTAAATCGAAATACTTCCACTTTTCGGCTATGCCTGCTTATCGTGATAACAACCAGCAGGGTTACGTAACAACTGTAACTCTTTCTTATCATAGGGTCTAACCCTAGATCTGAAGCAAAAATAACAATATGTCATTCAACAGCACAAAACTAGCCACTCAACCCACACACCACCAAACAGACGACAACTAACACCACAAATACAAAATAAAACAGCATAAAATAACAACAAGGAACCGATTTATTCTTTATTATCATCCATATTTGGTGTGCGTTACCGCACATTTCCCTTTAGCAGAAAACAAAAAATCCCTCTAAATATGAGCTAATGCTCTTAGAGGGATTTTTAAACAACTAAAAAATAAACTAACTAAATATTACTTATCTTTCGGCTTATCATTGTACATTTCTTCAATTTCGTCTTGATACTTATCATTAATCACTTTACGACGAAGTTTCTGCGTTGGTGTTAGTTCACCATCATCCATTGAGAATGCCTTGGGCAGCAACTTGAACTTCTTCACTTGCTCGAACTTAGCAAGTTCACCTTGCAAGCCATGAACACGCTTCTCAAACATCTCAAGAACTTGGTTGTTTTTAATCAGCTCGAGACGATCATGGTATTTAATGTTCAACTCTTTTGCGTATTCTTCTAACGTATCGAAACATGGCACAATCAACGCTGATACGAATTTACGAGTGTCTGCAATGATCGCGATTTGCTCGATGTAGTGATCTTTACCAATCGCACCTTCCACCATCTGTGGTGCAATGTACTTACCATTCGATGTTTTCATCAGCTCTTTAATACGGTCAGTAATAAACAGGTTACCGTTTTCATCAAACTGTCCTGCATCACCCGTTTTTAAGAAGCCTTGTTCATCAAACGTTTTCTCTGTTTCTTCTGGCATTTTATAGTAGCCACGCATCACCATTGGACCACGAACAAGGATTTCGTTGTTCTCACCAATTTTCACTTCTGCGCCAGGCATTGCCATGCCAATCGAATCTGGGTTGAAACATTTATCGTCCCAACAAGAAACCGTTGCTGTTGTTTCTGTCATGCCGTAACCAAGCTTAACGTTAATACCAATAGCATGGAAAAAACGACCGATGGTTTCATCTAACTTCGCACCACCACATGGCATAAAGTTAATACGACCACCTAATAAGGCACGCAGCTTAGACAGCACTAACTTATCAGCAAGGTTGTAGCTTTTCTGCAGCATAAAAGAAGGCTTGCGCTTTTCTTGATGACAGAGAGCCATCTTCGCTCCCATGTTCACCGCCCAAGTAAATAGCACTTTGCGTATCGCTGGAGCTTTAGATACTTTTTCATGGATTGCAGAGAAGATTTTCTCGTAGAAACGTGGCACTGCACTCATCACGGTTGGTTGTACTTCACTGAGTGCATCGCGAACTTGCATTGTATCTTGCAGGTAACAGTTGGTTGCGCCTTTATAAAGCACATAGAATGTCCAAGCTCGCTCAAATACATGAGATAGAGGTAGAAAGGCCAACGAAACATCATCTTGAGTCAGACTTAAGCGCTCATCGTGCCCTTCTAACTGAGAGCCGATGTTGGTGTAATCTAGCATTACACCTTTAGGTTGACCTGTCGTGCCTGAGGTATAAATCAGCGTCAGCAAGTCATCCATATTTGCATCATTTAGACGCGTATTCAGTTCAGCTTGCTGTGACTCATTGCCACTAGCTAAGAAGTCTAACCAAGACATAGCAAACTCATGGCCTTGAGTGTCGATATCGTCCGACATGGCAACAATCAACTCAAGCTGGTCACACTCTTCAAAAATACTTACCGCGACATCAAATTGAGGTTGTTCACCCACAAACAGAATCTTTACGTCTGCATTTTGGAGGATATAAGAAGATTGCGCAGCAGTATTTGTTGGATAGATAGGTACGGTAACAAGACGAGCTTGTAGAGATGCGAAATCAGCCACAGTCCATTGAGGCATATTATTAGAGAAGATACCGATTTTATCTTGAATTCTCAGTCCTTGAGCCAATAACGCCAGTGAAAGCGTATCGATTTGTTGACCAAATTGCTTCCAGCTAATGCTTTCCCAAGCATTGCTTACTTTATGTTTCAAAGCAGTGCGTTCACCACCTTGTGCTATCTGGTCTCGAAGTCTTTTTACGATATGAAAATCTAAATTGGCCATGTCTTTACCTTTGGCTTACACCTGTAAGCTTTTTTGAGCGCACAAGTGTACCTTTGATGCAAAAAAAGGCAACTGATGAACGTCAAAGTTATCACCTTTACTGCGCTTTTTATCAAATAGTAGCCAGTAAAAAGCCCCAAGCTGAAAATTACCAACTTGGGGCTCGATATTGATGGATACTGGTCTCTCGCGAGTACGCTTAAACGCTAATCTCTATGAAAGCGCAACCACTTCACCACAGATCATCATCAGTTGATCTCGTAACCAAATGTGACCTTTGTCTTTCTCACTTGACTCATGCCAGCTTAAGAAGCCTGAGATAGCACCATTATCAAACGGGAAGTCGATGATTTGCAGTTGATCTTTATTTGCTGCGTTTTCTACCATCCAACGCGGTGCAATAGTCACAAGCTCAGATTGACCAACGACATACAGCACATTACTCAAGCTTGTGCCTTCGTAGTAAGCCATGCAATCTAGATCTCGGTAAGCCTGCTCGGAGAAGCTGCGTTGACCATGGATCTTAGACAGTTTCGCGTGCTTCTCAGCATGCAATTCAGCTGAAGTTACAACTCCATTGATACGCGGGTGAGATTTAGATGCGACAACAACTAATTCATCTTGGAATATCTCTGTGCTTGAAAAGCCTTGCTCATCAAAACGAGCATAATCAATCACAAAATCAATTTCTTGGTAACGCATGCGTTCAGACAACTGACGGTCAAACTCTGCATCCATATGTAGTTGAACATTAGGTGCTTGAGTGTGAATAGTCGACATGATTTTCGGTGCAAAACGCATATCGCATGGGCTGCAGATTGCTAGCTTAAACAGACGAGATGATGTTTCTGGAGAGAATACAGAGCTAGGAAGTTCATTACGAACTAATTGCAGCGCCTGACGAACAGGGCCAAACAGCTGACGAGCACGCTGAGTTGGTTGAATACCACGACCTTGACGCATAAATAGTTCGTCATTAAACATCACTTTTAGGCGAGCAACGGCATTACTTACCGCAGGTTGAGACATGCCTAAGTTGTGTGCTGCACGAGTAATATTTTGTTCTTGCATTACAGCATCGAACACAGTCAAAAGGTTTAAATCTACACCACGTAATGTGCTTTCCATTCTGTAGCTTGCAATAGCACTCATCGCATCTTTTTTATCTAACATCAGGTTACCTCTTGTTGGTCACGACAGCTTTCAATTTTTAGTTCGGTTGGAATAGATAACCGGTCTTTCTAATATTTATATGCTCGATATATGCGAGCTGGTATCTACTATTAACCAATCAATCGCATGCCACCAACAAGATTTATAAAGAATAATGTAATTTTACCTAATCACTTAATTATTCATTAAATATCAACACCTTGATTAATTATAAAAAATACTAAAAATATAGATTTTATTGTTTTGAAT
>NZ_JAKJSW010000211.1:0-6874 GCF_050337375.1 Vibrio makurazakiensis
CAACAAGCATCAAAAGTTAGAATTAGATACTAAACAAGTATCTGAATATAAGATGCAGGCATTTCGTGATTTAGATGAAAAAGGCGACAAGATACAATGCACATTTGATGTGTTAATTAACCACTACCAACATAAAAAGGTAGCGGTAGGGACGGGAAGTCAGCGAATGAGTGCTACTAATTTGCTCACCCATCATCAAATTATCGATAAGTTAGATGCTTTAGTTACTGCCACGGACGTTACAGAGCATAAGCCTCAACYGGAAACTTTTTTGAAAGCAGCTCAACAAATAGGTTTATGCCCTGAACTGTGCGTGGTATTTGAAGATACCGATCTTGGCAAGCAAGCTGCTCACGCTGCAAAGATGGATTGTATAATGGTTGTTGATGGGGAAAGGTTAGTACTACACCCCTGGGAGCATAAATAACGGCCTTTATGTAGGGTACATAACCCAATATTGCGTTGTTGATTTATGCTATTTGATTGAGTTCAGAACTTAAAAATATACAGATATTATTTCGCCCGTTTGCTTTAGCGTCATACAGCGCGATGTCGGCGCATTTGTAGTTTTGATTAGCGTCAGCAGTAATATCTGTGATGCCACCACTGATGGTAACCTTGTCTGACAGTTCGAGTGCAATTGCTAATCTTAGTCGGTTTAACACGTAATCGGCTTCTTTGATTGTTGTGTGGGGAAGAATGAGTCCGAACTCTTCTCCACCAATTCTTGCAACGAAGTCAGTGTCGCGACATTCTTTCTGCATGACTTCTGCGACTGTTTTTATTACCTTGTCGCCATAATCGTGCCCATGCTGATCATTGATACGTTTAAAATGGTCAATATCGATAATGGCTAAACAGGCTTGTTCCTTGTCTTGATAACGTCCACTTCGATTCGATTGTTCTTTTAATTCTTGATCAAACTTCCGTCGGTTCCAACAGCCAGCCAATGTATCTCGTTCGCTTAAATTGCGCAGTCTATTTTCTAATTCCTTACGCTGGCTAATATCAACAAAAGACGCAACGTAGAATTGAATGGTACTGTTTTTATCCAAGATAGTTTGAATGCGTAGAATCTCAGTGATTAACGAGCCATCTTTGCGTTTGTTAACGACTTCACCTTCCCAAGTTCCTTTCTCTTGAATAACCTTCCACATGTTAATGTAGAACTCTTGGTTATATCTTCCTGAAGCAAATATAGAAGGCTGCTTGCCCTTTACTTCTTCTAAGGTGTAACCACTAGCACGAGTAAACTCTTGGTTAACCTGAACTATACGGTTGTTCTTGTCTGTTATAACTAATGCCGACATACCATTCATCGCAGCCTTTGCGAGTTGGCTTTCAATGCTGTTTTTATTATGTGTGTCGTTCCACCAGACAAATACAGCCGCAATACCCACAATAATCACGAACAATGCGAGTGCTTGTTGGTAAACCTGAAGGCGCTCGTCGTTATATTCGGCCTTTAAAGCAGAGTCTTGAACTTTAAGTACCATGAACAAAGATTGTTCTAATTGAGATACGGCAGAGCTGACATTGGAGTAGAAATACCAAGAGTGGCCATCATAAAAACTGCCGTCTTGGTTATTGTTCATTTTTTTCCATAACTTAGGGTTTGAAACTGCTAGCGTGTGTTTACTGCGTTCTTGAAGGACATGACCAAAAGCTTTATCTAATGAGCTATCCATTAAAATATGACCGCTTTGATTCACCAGCATAGGTATCGATTTGTTGCCACGTTCGTATTTCAAGCGTGAATAAATTTCGCTCATATTGAGGTTGGCGATAAAATATCCAAGTCGTTTCCCTAAGTGCTCTACTGGCGCAATGACTCGGAGAGCTGGAGTTATGGGTTCGACTAAATTTCCATTTTCTATTTCTAAATCAATACCATAAGAACGAATCTCACCCGAGGCTTGCTCTTGTGCCTGAATGAAATAATCGCGGTTAGATTTATCTTGTAATTGACTAGGAGCAATCACCGTTGTGATGTTGTCTTGATGGTTAACTCGAATTACCTCCATTCCGCTCGTATCTAAGAAGCGTAATTGGGCGTAATATTTTTGTTCACGAGCGAGTATAGTCCAAAGGTCTTGAACTGAATCCAAATGGATTGGATCGTTTGATGTTATAGCACGAAGTAGGGTTTTGGAGCGTGCGATGGTCGGTATCGACGTAGATATCTGGCGAATGATTGTCGCTAGCTCATGGTAGCTGTATTCGATTTGGTTGTAATGTGTTTGCTGCACGCGCACATTATATTGTTCTTCAACTCTCTGAATTTCAGCAGATATATATAAAGTAGGGACGACTCCTAGGGCAAATAGGGTTACCACAAATTGACCTAGTAGTAGAGTAATCTTGTTCTTCATATATCCCTCATAATTCAGGGGGGATAGTACAGTTTCATATTAAATAATAATGTGATCTTCTCCGCAAATGGCTGTTTGATTTATCAATAATGAGATCGAGATAGGGTAGAGAATATGAGTGAATTTGTTAAAGATAAAAAGAGGTCGCTTTACGCATTTGACGTAATAAGCTTCCTCTTTTTTGATGGGGTGGTGTACGGAAATTAGATAAGGTTAGCTTAATCCAATGATTTGGCCATCATCGTCTAGGTCTAACGTCATAAATGCTGGCTTATCGGGTAGGCCTGGCATGGTCATAACATTCCCACAAAGCGCATAAATGAAACCGGCTCCAGCACAGAGTTTTAGCTCTCGGATATTCACTTCAAAACCTACTGGTGCTCCTTTTAAATGGGCATCGGTAGAAATAGAAAGAGGCGTTTTAGCTAAACAGACAGCAAGCCCGCCGAACCCAAACTGTGTAAACTCTGCCAATTGTTTTTTAGCTGTGTCTGAAAGAGATAAGCTCGAAGCCCCATATCCAACTTCGGTGACAGTCATCAACTTAGCCTCAAGCGTGTCTTCTAAAGCATATAATGGAGTAAAGTTGTTTGGCTTGTCACAAGAGCGGATGACCGCTTGTGCAAGGTCTAGCGCGCCACTTCCTCCTTGAGAAAATGCGTCGCTGATGGCAATTTCAACGGTTGGATCAAAAGACTCAATCAGAGTTTTGAGCTGTTGTAACTCACTCTCTGAGTCTTGCGGAAAACGGTTAATTGCAACAACAGCTGCTACACCATATTTGCGAACGTTGTTAATGTGCCATTTTAAGTTCTCAAATCCTGCTATCAGTGCATTAGAATCGTTATTAAACAGGGTATCAGGCAAGGGCATTCCCGGTTTAAAATCGTATAGCCCAGAGTTGGCCTTTAAACCGCGGAGAGTTGCTACAATTACCGCGCAGTCAGGGGCTYTTCCTGAGACTTGAGCTTTGATGTTACATGCTTTCTCAAATCCCATGTCAGAGCCAAAACCACCTTCAGTGACCGTAAAGTCAGTGAGTTTTAAAGCAATGCGATCTGCAATAATTGAGGAGTTACCATGAGCAATATTGGCGAATGGTCCCGCGTGAATTAAGGTTGGAACACCTTCAAGTGTTTGCATCAATGTTGGTTGAATAGCGTCTTTCATTGTTACCGTCATCGCACCTGCAACCTGTAAATCTTCAGTGGTGACAGGGTCACCTTTTAGGTTGTAGCCAATAACGATGTTACCGATACGTTTACGTAGATCTTTAAGGTCACTTGCGAGTGCAAGGATCGCCATTAGCTCTGAAGCTGCTGAGATATCGAAACCGTCTTCACGTTGATAGCCATTGACCGACTTATCTGCTTCATTGTTGCCGACGGTGACCATTCTTAATGCACGATCATTGTGATCGACAACGCGTCTCCAACACACATTTTGTGGGTCAATTTTTAGAGCAGTGAGTCCTGTTCGAGCTTCGAAGGCTTCATAGCCTTGACGTTGTTCGTGATAAATACGCGCATCTATCGCAGCTGACGCCAGGTTATGAGCCGCTGTCACCGCGTGTATGTCACCGGTCAAGTGAATGTTTAGTTCTTCCATTGGTGACACTTGGGCGTAACCACCACCAGCTGCACCGCCTTTAACTCCAAATACTGGGCCCATTGACGGTTGGCGAATACATGCCATGGTGGCTTGGTTTAATTTAGCGAGACCTTGTGCTAATCCGATTGTTGTAACCGTTTTTCCCTCACCAAGCGGCGTTGGAGTAATCGCGGTCACGACAACGAGCTTACCATCTGAATTTTCTTTTAGTCTGTCTAAGCTGGCTAGTGATACTTTTGCCTTGTGATGACCATGTGACTCAAATTCATGTGAGAGTAGACCCGCGTGTTGAGCTACTTGTTCTATAGATTGTAGGGGGGTAGTACGACAAATTTCGATGTCAGATAGCATAAAAACTCCTTATGCAGGCTAACCAAGGTTAGGTAAACGTTTGCATCGCGATAATACGTTTAGAAATCGCATTGTAAAGGTGTGAACGGTGTATTTCGTATTCGTGTACGTTCGAATCAATGAATTGTTGTGCGAGATCAAATCCGGTGTTTGCATACAATAAAAAAGGCTGCCCAAGGCAGCCTTTCATTACTTGGGATTAACGTTCCCAGTATGTTTCTTCCAAGCTGTCTTCTCGTTCTGGTAATGCACGAGAAAGGCGAGGGGAATGTTGAGTTAATACTTCGTAACTCACACGGTTAGCATACTTACAAATTTGAGACAAAGAAGAGTAAGTTAGGCAAGTGTGTTCGTGTTTCTCTGAGTTTGGCACGTTCACGTGGTGGTAGCTGTTTGCTGCCATGTCGTGAAGTAGCGCCGAAAGAGCACCATCGCCAGCGCCATTCGTGTTCTTAATCTCTAGAGGGCCACCTAGGTAAGGGCCGATATGAGAGTATACTTTGATTGGTTTTACGCAATCTTGCTTACGCATTGAACGGCTAAACTCATACTTGTTGAATTCAGGGATGTTACCCGGAAGCAATGGTAAAGTCGTTTCACGTTTGTTTGATTCGTCTGTGTAACCTGCCATGTAAAGTCCGATAGGACCAGCGGTACATAGAACGAGATCAACCCATTCAAGCGCTTTGTTAGCTGCTAACAATGGATCTTTTTCACCGGTTAACGCTTCACCTTCATCTTCGTTCATTGCGACGATAGTTACGTTTTCTTTTAGGTATTCTTGCCACCATTCAGCATTACCTTCGATTACGTATTTAGTACCAAGAGTTAATACAACAGGGACATTATGCGCTTTCGCGTATTCAATAGCTTTTTGTACAGCTTGTGGCATTGGATCTTCAGGTTTACCGCGCATTAGGTAAGAAGAAACGACTAATGCAGAGGCTTTTTCGAAAACCTTTTCAGGAATACTCTCAGGGAGCAGCTGGTTCATGTGGCCTTCATTGATAGCAAACGTACGCTCACCATCTTCTGAAATTAGCGTATAACAACGACCAATTGGACCATCTACAGTTTGAAGGTGGTTTAAGTTCATACGAGAAGAAGTGCGGCAAAGGTAACGGTAACCAAATGAACCGACTTCAATTTTCTTAGACATGACGCCAAGAAGGACAGATTTACTGTCAGCAAGAACAGAATAGTTGTGCAGCGTATTACCGATAGTATCGCCAGGGTACTGGTGCGTAATTAAACCGCGTTCAACCAACTCTTCATACAACGCATCTGCTTTGCTTTCTTCTAATACGAGTGAGTGACCTTTACTCAACTCATACTTTTCGAGGAACGCGTTGTCGACACGAGCTTCTATATCAACAATAGTTTGACCTACACCGACAATCGTTGCGCGGTGAAGCCTTGGTGTTTGTTGAATTTGATTGACCAACGGATCACGTGCGTGAGTTGGAAAGTAGTGCTTAGATTTACGCTGTCCAGGAAACTTCATATGAAAAATACAGTGAAAAATTTTGCCGTATGATATCACAAAATCGATGTATTTCTTTCATTTTTATTACATTTGAGTCCACCTGCTCAATCACTGTGCAAATGAACTCGACACTCTTCATTAATTGATTGCAGTCACAGCTGTTGGTCCAATCAAAGTGTTCTGCAATGTGTTCGTATCAAGACTAGAAGACATGGAATATTAGAAATCGTCCATGTCGGTATAAAATTGATAGGGTGGACTCTTCAGAGTCCTATATCCTCTTTCTGGTATCTATAGTGTTTTAGTAAACGTAGACCGCACCGGAATGAAGCGCACTTTGTGATGTTTGATCACCATTGATACCTATTGCGTTTGAATCTTCATAGCTTGTTCCCACTACGATGCGGCTAGCATCAGCACTTATGGCTACGGAATGTCCAAATTCGTCACCGCTCTCAGTATTCGTTGCTTTGAGATAGGCTTGTTGTTGCCATGACGCACCATCGAAAGCAAACAGATAAGCCGCACCAGCGTTGCTGTAATGATTACTTAATTGGTCACCATTAATGCCAACAGCTTTTGATCGTTCACTCGATGAACTAATAACAATATGATTACCATCTGCACTCATGCTAACAGCGCGACCAAAATCATCACCGCTTTCTGTATTTTCCGCACTAAAAGTGGATTGTTCTATCCAACTATGACCATCGTATCCAAACACAAATACAGCTTGTTTTAACAATGAACTTGCCACAAAGTAATTACCATCATGACTAATGTCTAACGGAGATCCAAATTGAGCCCCCCGAGCTTTTTTTGATGCAAAAACCTCGGCTTTCTGAAGCCATGTATTACCATCTTGCTGGAATACATATACAGCTCCAACTGCAGCGTTTTTGTTGAAAGAAACCCCTGTCGCCCCTGCAATAATAGTACTCCCATCGCCACTGAGTGATACTGCGCTACCAAAGCGTTCGTTGTAATTCGGCGTATCCGTTTCTAGACGTTCTATTTTATTCCAAGTTAAACCATTGTAAGCAAACAGATAAAT
>NZ_JAKJSW010000212.1:0-6874 GCF_050337375.1 Vibrio makurazakiensis
ACCGTTAATAGTAGAAAGAAGAATTAAGCGAGTGAAGCAATTTGATTTAGATCAACAGATATTAAAAAAGCGCCCTAAGGCGCTTTTTTATACTCAATAGTTTGAGCT
The DNA here is from genome assembly GCF_050337375.1 of Vibrio makurazakiensis. Classification (NCBI taxonomy): domain Bacteria; kingdom Pseudomonadati; phylum Pseudomonadota; class Gammaproteobacteria; order Vibrionales; family Vibrionaceae; genus Vibrio; species Vibrio makurazakiensis. The sequence continues at coordinate 109 of NZ_JAKJSW010000212.1, forward strand.
ATACAGCATCTTTCTGCGGTACTTCTGGAATTATTTGCTCAGTCGTATGTTCAGGTTTTGGTTCCAAACTATTCTCCACCGGTACAACTTCAGTTTCCGTAACAACTTTATTGTCCAGGTTTTTCAAACTTGATACTAGAGCTTCCAAGCTTGAAATATGAGCATCACTTCRATCAACTTGCTTAACAAGCATCTCACTTTGCTTGCTTGCCTCATCCAGCTGATTTACAAAATCTTTATTCTCGCTTTCAAGCTTTACAACTTTCGCTGTCAGCTTGTCTATTTGAGCCAATAAGTCTTTAGTTTTATCTGCCATTTTTAAAGTATCAATACTCGCGACAATACTTTCTGATTGCTGGTTCAATGCCGTATCACGATAGTCACCACCATCAATCACTGTTGATATCGCCAGCAATCGGTTTTCCATATCTAATACAACTTGTTCGAATGCTTCATCATCTACACTAGCGATCAATTTCACTTCTTGAGCAACACTTCTTACATGATCTAACTCGAACTCCGCTTTTGCCACAGATGCTTCAATAACTTCAATAGCTCGAGGGTTCGATGTTATTTCATTTTCTGTGAGTTCAATTTGCGTGGTTGCTTTGGCAATAGTGAGTGGAACGACCTCATCAAAGTCTTCATCTATTAGCAACTCTAGTTGAGTGTTAAGTGGTTTAACAAACTTATGTCTCATCACTTTAACTTCAAGCTTCTTTGCTTCATTTAAGAAGTTCACTTGTTCTTCTTGTGCATTCTCTAGTTCGTCTAGCAGTACATAGCTAAAAAGCTCACTGTAGTCCGAGTACAGGCGCTTATAACTAGATGGGAATAATGTCTTAGCTTCCAAATAATCTAAATATTCTACCTGTTCAATTGCTACCGCTAAGATCGTATCTGCCTTTTCCTTTAGTGAACCAATCGCGTCATAATTTTGCTGAACAACTACAATATGTTCATCAAACGCTTCAGCGTAAGTTTGGCTAGAAAAGATGGAATAGTCTTTATTGATAAGCTCAGGTTTTTCTACAAGTGCCGTATAGATTTCTTGAGCATCATTCCAAGCATCCGCAAGTTCACCGTAATTTTCTGGCGCGTAGATATTTAACTGTTCCATATCAATAAGGTTCGCTGACCATTGTAGAAAAACACTCTCTACAGACTCAAATGAGCGATTCTGCTTTGATGTAACAACACCAGCATTGGTTTCTGCACTTTCATTGGGAACAGAAGAAGTGCTCTGGCATCCTGCAACACTGAATAAAGTGGCTACGACTAACGCCAACTTTTTGTTTTTCATACATCATCCTTTAGACGTTATATCCACATGCGAGATAAGAAACCGTAAAATATTATTCAAGACTATATTACAGCACCTCAAAAATTGACATAGCTCAAAAAACCAAACGAACAGTTTCCAATCAATATGTTCATCAATTAATAAAATTACGGTTATTAATTCCACATTTCAGTTCCACATAACAAAACTATTTATTGGTTATTGCGAGAAGTATCTTTGAGCACTAAGGTGAAGTTATTGAAACTCATGAAATAAAGGCTAAGTATGAAATATAACGAAGAGCACATTGCAGATTTAAACCTTCTTCTTCAATTTGATATCAGCAGTTCAGCTACAGGGATCAAAGTTCATCAAGAAGCCACTTCACAAATGCAAGAAGCAGTGGCTCGCCTATATGAAAAAGGCTTATGCACTCTTCCAGACGGTGGCTACCTAACAGACGAAGGTATTCAAACCGCAGAGCGCGCAGACAAACTACTACGCATACTGAAGTAGTCACTAAATTTGATTAAAAACTCCACTTGCTTCGGCTGTGGAGTTTTTTCATTTTTGGTCAAAGGTTTGTTAGGCTTAAGGTTGCGAGAGCAAATAACTTCACGGTTTATTTGCTTGAAAATGGATGAAAACGACAACCCTGTTGTCATTGAGAATTGTGAGGGAAATATGGCATCTATTCTTCTTGTCGGTGCAGGTTGGGTTGGCGCCCCGTTAGCTCGTCATTTAGCGAGTAACGCTCATAACGTAGTGATGACAAAAACTACACAGCAAGGTGCTGACCTGGCGAGTACAAGTCAACTACCATGTAAGGTGTTTAGCTTTAGCGAACAAGTTGATAGTGTGACGCCACTTTATTCACTGTTGCTGGATAACAATATAGAAGTAGTGATTGGTAGCTTTCCCCCAGGTTTTAGAAAGGGGGCTGGGCGCGAATATTCGGAATACTGGCTTCAACTCGTTACAGCCTGCCAAAAAGCCAATATTAAAAAAGTCATCATGGTGAGTTCAACCACTGTGTATCCAGCGAAATCTGGAGTTCTCTATGAAGACGACGCGTCATTAGCACAAGTAAAAAATCAAAAGTCGTTATTTTCAGAAAGTGCTGAAACCATGCTTAGTGCCGAGCAGCACCTTATAAGCTCAAATATTGATTACACGATACTTCGTTTCAGCGGATTAATTGGTCCTAATCGCCACCCTTCCCGCTTTGCAAGTAAACTCAAACAAGTCAGCTCGCAGGCACCGGCTAACATGCTGCATTTAGATGATGCGATCAGTGCGGTCGATTTTGCGATCACGAATATTCACAACGAAATAGTTAACGTCACGACTCCTAACACGGTAAGTAAGGCTGAGTTCTATGCTGCAGCTCTAAAGAGTGCCAGCAGTAAAGAGCCACTGCCTACTATTGTTGATACTCCTGATAAATTGGTTTCGTCGAAAAAGATCATCGAACTTGGCTTCACTTTCAAATTCAACTCAACGTTGGACGCTTTAGATGACTAGATTACATCGCTCTATCGATACTCTATGGGATTTCATGTGTATGAAACATGAAGTCGTAAAGTCAGACTGTATTTTCGTCTTGTGTAGCAATGATACTCGCGTTGCCGAATACGCAGCTTCTCTCTATCACCAAGGTATCTCGCCCTATATTGTATTTTCAGGAGGGCTAGGTCGCTTTACAGCTGGGAAATTTGAACGCTCAGAAGCAGAGGTTTTCGCTGCAATAGCGCGTGATTGCGGTGTGCCAGACTCAGACATCATCACCGAGAAGCATGCTACAAATACAGGTGAAAATGTACGTTTCACTCATCAACTATTGGCAGACCTTAAACGGCACCCTAAGCGCCTAACCTTGGTACAAAAGCCCTTTATGGAAAAACGTACCTTTGCCACGTTCTCTAAACAGTGGCCAACGAACTACGAAGATATACGTGTAAGCTCTCCTTGGCAGCACTGGGTTGATTACTATAATGAAGACTTACCGTTAGACATGGTATTAACCGCACTCGTGGCAGACTATGAACGCATTAAGAGCTACCCTGAACATGGGTTTCAAATTGAGATGGAAATACCGCCAGTCGTCGATGAGGCTTATCGAGCAGTGAAAGCAGCTGGGTTTGGGATATAGCGCATCAATGCGCGGTAAACCTTTTCAAGGCCTTAATTTATTGAACGAAAAATAAAAAAACGGTGACTTTTCAGTCACCGTTTTTAGTTTTCGGTATTTATTTACCTAGCGCTTCTTTGTAGTGCAAGCGACACACTGACACGTATTTGTCGTTGYCGCCTATTGCGACTTGATCGCCTTCAGCAATCGCAACGCCATATTCATCTGTTCTAATAACCATATTAGCTTTACGACCACAATGACAAATGGTTTTAAGCTCAACCAGTTTATCAGCCCAAGACAATAAGTATTTACTACCTTCAAATAGCTCGCCTAGGAAATCAGTTCGTAGACCATAGCAAAGAACTGGAATATGCAGCTTATCAACAACTTCAGTTAATTGATAAACCTGCTCTTTCGATAAAAACTGGCACTCATCAATAAGAACGCAATGGCGCTTCTCTACTTCATTCAATTCCGCAATGGCTTCAAACATATTAGTCTCGTTTTTAAACAATTGAGCTTCTGACTGAAGGCCAATACGAGAACTCACTTTACCAAGGCCATAGCGATCATCTAACGCTGCGGTAAAAATCACAGGCGTCATGCCACGTTCTTGATAGTTGAAAGAAGATTGTAGAAGTGTTGTAGACTTACCCGCGTTCATCGCTGAGTAATAAAAATACATCTGAGCCACAGAGATATTCCTGTTAATTAAAAGTTGAAGATAAAAGCAAAGGTGGAATTAGAGAGTTTTTGCTAGAAAAAAGGGCTGAGAATCAGCCCTTTTTATATTTATAAGACTTACTTACGACGCCAAGTCGTGCCCTCAGGGGCATCTTCAAGAACAATACCAAGCTCGTTCAACTTGTCGCGTGCTACGTCAGCATTTGCCCAATCTTTTGAAGCACGAGAATCGTTACGAAGTTTAATAAGCGCTTCAATCTCAGCAACTTCATCGTCGTTACCAGCATCACCTTTTAGGAACGCTTCAGGATCTTGATGCAGAATGCCGATAACGTCAGCTAACTCACGTAGCAACGCACCTAGTGCACTTGCTTTCTCAACGCTTTCGCCTTTGATACGGTTGATCTCACGCGCCATTTCGAAAAGCACTGAGTAAGCTTCAGGGGTATTGAAATCATCGTTCATCGCTGTAGAGAAACGAGTCACGTATTCTTCACCACCAGCAGGCGTAGCATTTAAATCAAGACCACGTAGCGATGTGTATAAACGCTCTAGAGAAGCACGTGCTTGATTCAAGTTTTCTTCACTGTAGTTCAGTTGGCTACGGTAATGACCTGACATTAAGAAGTAACGAACCGTTTCAGAATCGTAATGCTCTAGTACATCACGGATGGTAAAGAAGTTACCTAATGACTTAGACATTTTTTCTTTATCAACCATAACCATGCCACTGTGCATCCAAGTATTCACATACTGAGTGCCGTGTGCACAGCAAGATTGCGCAATCTCGTTTTCATGATGAGGGAACTGTAAATCAGAGCCGCCGCCGTGAATATCAAAGTGATTACCCAAAATTGAAGAGTTCATTGCTGAACATTCAATATGCCAACCAGGACGACCAGCGCCCCAAGGTGATTCCCATGTAGGCTCACCTGGCTTAGACATTTTCCAAAGCACAAAATCTAACGGGCTACGTTTTGCTGATTCAACATCAACACGCGCACCAGCTTGCAGTTGGTCAAGGTCTTGCTTCGAAAGCTTGCCGTATTCGTCGAACTTTCTCACTTCAAACATAACGTCGCCATTGCTTGCTACGTATGCAAAACCGCGTTCAATTAGCTTCTCAACTAAAGCGATGATCTCAGGAATAAACTCTGTCGCACGAGGTTCAACATCTGGACGCTTCATATTCAGCGAATCAAAGTCGTTATGCATTTCAGTAATTAAACGCTCTGTTAGTGAGTCGCAAGATTCACCATTTTCATTAGCACGCTTAATGATTTTGTCATCGATATCAGTAATGTTACGAACGAATGTTAGGTCATAGCCTAAGTAGCGCAGGTAACGAGATACAACGTCGAAAGAAACGAAAGTTCGTCCATGACCAATGTGACAGAGATCGTAAATGGTTACCCCACAGACATACATGCCGACTTTGCCAGCTGTAATTGGTTTGAATTCCTCTTTCTGTCTTGTGAGTGTGTTATATATCTTCAACATGATCTCTATCTATATTATGTATGAACCAAATAAGGGGGCAGTATATCAACTCCTTAGATATTAGGTAATACCTAACGGAAGTAATTCCCTGAATCTAACTGCCTAACTGAGTAATTTGATGATTTGAAAGTCACTCAACATGCGCTAGAATTCACACTTCATATTAAAAAAGACAGTAAGGTAACAATCATGATCATCCTTCACACAAATTTTGGTGATATCAAAGTTCAACTAAACGAAGAAAAAGCACCAGAAACTAGCGCAAACTTCCTACAGTATTGCCGTGACGGTTTTTACGACAACACACTATTCCACCGTGTTATCGATGGTTTCATGATTCAAGGCGGCGGCATGACTTCTGGCCTTAAAGAGAAAACAACTCGCGCAACTATCAAGAACGAARCTAACAACGGCCTAGCTAACAAAGTAGGTACTCTAGCAATGGCTCGTACTATGGAACCGCATTCAGCAAGCTCTCAGTTCTTCATCAACGTGAACGACAACTCTTTCCTAAACTTCCGTAGCGAAAGCCTAGACGGTTGGGGTTACTGCGTATTCGCAGAAGTTGTTGAAGGTATGGACATCGTAAACAAGATCAAAGGTGTTAGCACTGGCTCTATGGGTATGCACCAAGACGTACCTCTTGAAGAAGTAATCATCACTGGTACTACGATCGAAGCTTAATCGAAGATACAAAGATATGGGGAGCTAATTAGCTTCCCTTTTTTTTACCTAACCGACTGACTTATTAATGAAAACTTACTTTATCTCTGACCTTCATCTAACTCCTGCTCGTCAAGACATTACTCAATGCTTTTTAGACTTCATGCGAAATGAAGCAATAGACGCCGACGCTGTGTACGTTCTTGGTGACTTATTTGAATTTTGGGTTGGGGATGACGATAACTCTGATTTTGCTAACTCCGTACGAAGTGTTTTCAAATCTTTAACGTCATCGGGGATCCCATGTTATTTCACGCAAGGGAACCGAGACTTTTTAGTCGGGAAAAAGTTTGCGAAACAAACGGGGATTACTTTACTCGATGAAGTCTCCACCATAGACATATATGGTAAGCAAGCCGTAGTGTTGCATGGCGATACATTGTGCACCGATGATGTAAAATATCTCGCCTTTAGAGAAAAAGTGCATCAGCCATGGCTACAAT
>NZ_JAKJSW010000213.1:0-6812 GCF_050337375.1 Vibrio makurazakiensis
CTATTCATCACAGCTAAGTTAAACCTTGTATATTAATAAGTTATATCCTGCATGTTAACTGGCTAAATAGACTCTCGGGGTTAGTGGGCGTTGCTTTTCGTCATACCTATCCATATCTAGTGCACACACTTTCTTGAAACCGATTTTTCTCAGTATGCTACTGATATAGAAGAATAAATGTTCATAGAGTAAGTCTCTTTTATAAAAAAGAGACTTAAACATCTTTTAGCGAAGTCATTAAGCTCATGGAGTCGTCAATTCTATAGAGTGGGTATTTCGCGAATCAGATGGTTAATAAAGTGACTAGATACTGAAGTAAGAATTTTTAAATAAGCACATTACGCTCGGCGCTCAGCGAATAGACTTTTAGCTGAAAACGCGCAACCCCTTTTGCAACGTATTCGTAAAAGGAGGTATTCCTATGCCTGCAGTTATATCACACCAACTTTCTTTCCAGCTAAATACTGGCGAGTGGTTATTTAAAAACATCAACTTTAACCTAAATCCGGGAATAACAGGGCTTGTAGGCCGCAATGGGGTAGGGAAGTCAGTACTGGTTTCCCTATTGTTAGGGGAAGTAATTCCCACGCAAGGTAATGTGACTTCACAAGGGAAGATAGGTTATTACTCTCAACTCCCTTCTAAGTTACTTGATGGCTCAGTAACTATTTCGAAATTCTTAGGCCTAGACGACAAACGCCAAGCATTACGGGCTATTGAACAAGGACACAGTGAATCGCAATGGTTTGATGTTRTAGGGGAAGATTGGGATATAGAGTCCCGTTATCAGCTCGAACTCAAGTCTTTAAATATCCCTGAAAACTTAGACACTCTTTGCGCGACTTTAAGTGGTGGGCAGCTCGCGTTGCTACAACTCTTTAGGTTGTTTGAGTCCGATGCCGAAATATTGCTGTTAGATGAGCCATCTAACCACATCGACGCAAGAGGGAAGCAGTGGCTTACGCAACGGATAAAGGACTCACAAGCGCGCATTTTACTGGTAAGCCATGATAGAAGTTTATTGAGAGGTGTTGATGCTATCTATCAATTAACGAGTTTGGGTTTGAGTTATTTCAAAGGCAACTATGATGATTTCTTTGATCAAACGACTCAGCAGGCTCAAGCGTTGGATAAGCGAATTAGCCAGCTGAAGTCTGAGAAGAAAAAGATCGAACGGCAAGCTCAAATCAATAGAGAAAAGGCTCAGCAAAGAGAGGCGCAAGGTAACCGTTGTCGTCAGTCGGGTAGCCAGCCTAAGATTTTGATGGATGCAATGAAAGGAAAAGCGGAGTTGTCTCGTTCTGCTGCCATCATAAATCAAAATAACCAATTGAGCCGAAATCAAGATAAGTTAGATCGTCTTCAGCAGCAAAAGGAGACGCTGAAACCACAAGCCATGTATTTGCAAAGTTCTACTGAAGTGAAAAAGAGGATTCTCGTTAAGGTGGATAAGTGCACCTTAGAACACGGTAACAAAAGATCTATCTCGTTGAGTATTATGCATACCGACCGTTGGCATCTTGATGGGGCAAATGGTAGCGGTAAGTCGACCTTACTCAAAGCGATACATGGGCAACAACCGAACTATCAAGGGCTGATAGAAAAAAGCAGCGACACTATATATTTGGATCAGCATTTTGGTTTGTTAAACCCTGAAATGTCGTTATTAGATRACCTCACTTACTATTGTCGTGGTTTGTTAGAAAGTGATGCTCGAACCTTACTCGCCGGCATTGGCTTTAGGCGGGACAGTGTTTACCGACTAGTGACGTTTTTAAGTGGTGGAGAAAAGATGAAGTTGTCGATGCTGGTGGTCAGCCATATGAAAGGGGCGCCATTATTGCTTTTAGACGAGCCCGATAACCATTTGGATATTGATTCGAAACAGATACTGGCTTCTGCCTTAAGAGGTTATTTGGGAAGCTTTGTGGTAGTGAGCCACGATAAGGACTTTATACAGGAGTTGGGTGTTAATAAAACGATTCGATTAGGCGATTACGAATAAGCCAATTGTGTCGATGTAAGTCTACTATTGCACCTTATTGTAAAAACATGCAGCCGTTCACTCGGTGGGTTTACGTTGAGTGACTCACCCGTGAACGGTTGCTTGAATTTAGCGGGGTCTAGATGACGACCAATACGGTTAGAAAAAGTATCTATTGAGCCGCTATTATCTTTCGCCTTGAACTTCGAAATCATCAAAAACTAAACGCGCTTTACCATCTTCTTGAATGGCCCAGTGCTCACGGTGGACGACACCGAATGCTTTGTTCATTGTCCAGTTTGCAGACAGAATGTAGCCATTGTCATCATGCTTCTCCCATTTTACGTCTGTGTAATCTACGTTTGAGAAACCTTGGTCGATGATGTTCTGCCAAAATGCTTGTATCTCTTCACGGCCAGTGAAAGTTCCGAATGGTCGTGCTTCCATGACCGTGCCTTCTGCATATTGTGCTGCACATCCCGCTGCATCTTGCGAATTGAATGCCAATTGCCAGGCATTGATAGCGGTTTTGCATGCTTCTAGTACTGCTTCTTGATTTAGTTGTTTGTTCATTTTAGTTCTCCTAATTCGTGTATGGGAGAGACTTTAACGTTACAATTGGATTGGAAAAACAAAGTAAAATAAAAATACTGTTTAGGAAAATAGAACAATGAGAAAGCTAAGACAGATGATGGTGTTCATGCAAGTGGTCGAGTCTGGTTCAATCACTAAGGCTGCAGATAAGCTTGATCTGTCTAAGTCAGTGGTTAGCCAACATATCAAGCAGTTGGAAGCGGATCTCGCTGTTACCTTACTTAAACGTACTACGCGAAAACAAAGCTTAACGGCAGAAGGCGAACGTTTCTATCTCCATTGCTGCACCATCCACAAGGTGTCAGAGCAAGCCTGGGAAGAGATGACTGAACAGCAGACTATCCCAAGAGGAAAGCTGAAGGTAACCGCTCCTCATGCACTAATGGACTCTATTGTTGCACCTGCATTGGTGTTGGCATTTGAGCAATACCATGACGTGCAGCTTGAATTGATCGGACATGATGACCAATTAGATCTTATGCAGGAAGGGATCGATTTGGCGATCCGCTTTGGAGAGTCAACGGTCAGTAATCTAAAACAGCGGAGAATTGGAGTGATCCAAGATGTACTGTGCTGCCTGGCAAGTAGAAAGAAAGAGATAACTAAAATGTCATCATTGCCGTATGTGGCAAATAATTGGCAGCCTAAACATATCGAACATCAATTTATGTCGATAAATGACAAAAAAGAAATGGTGTTTTTAGCCGATGTAAAACATAGAGCAAACACCATATATACTTGTATATCATTGATTAATAACGGAGCTGGCGTAGGTATCTTGCCAGATTTTGTGTTTGGCAAGTACCGTGATACATTGACTGAGTGGCTACCAGGCTATCAACTTGCACCCACGCCGGTATATGTCTTGCATCCATTTTCTGGGGCAGTACCTGCGAGCGTTAAAATTGCGATTGAAGCTCTGAGTAGCAACTTTAAGCAATCTACAATCGCTTTATCATAGACAAGGATCGAAAGATCATCGGAATGTCGTCTTTTTGCAATCGATTTGTCACATGCCAGTTTTAGATTGGTGACGTTGTCTAGCATTAGAAGTGTTATCTAGTTCAAATATAAAAGTATATAGAATACGTAACTCTTTATATTTTGTGATTTAAATCACTGTTAAGCTCAGGAAACAGCGTTAGATTCGATTGGTTGGTAAATAAAAAGAAAGAGCTCAAGAAGAGCAAGTTAAGAAAAGGAACATGATATGAAAAAAATGAGAAGAGCACAGCTTCATCGAGTTCGCATCCAATACTGGAAAGACACAGCGAAAGAAGCTTCAAAGAAATAGTCGTTTAGACGGCACCATAGAGCTGACATCAGGAATCCATTCAATAAGTTGTCAGCTCAATAAACACTTTCAGCAAAACACCTACTCCAATTCATACGTCTATTACCTCCCTCTAGTATTACTCAGCTACACTAAATCAACCTTTTATTCCCTCAGCAGCCAGCTTACGTCTATATTCATTTGAATGAAAAAACTCCCGACATAGTCAGGAGCTTTCATTGTTATTACTTGGCTAAATCGATGGTTACTTAAGTATTCGACTAGCGTTTTATCAAGCTTTTCCAGCTTACGTCATCTGTTTTGTACAGTGCTAAGCTCACGCCAAACGCGACGATTCCAAGAGCAAAGTAAATGGCGAGGTAGAGTAAGTTACTAGCAAATAGAGCATTAATTGGTTGATCTGAAAATAGAACATTCACAGGAAGTGCCAAAATTTCGGACATGAAGTACCCAACCCCATAGAAGCCAAATAATACGCTGGCCAACCATTTAGCAGCAAACCCAACAACGGCAATAACCAAAATGGGTGAACTCACAAGCTGTGAAACCATTAAAGCTAGGCATGCGAGCGGCAATAAGGTAAATGCAACCAATACCATTCTAGATAAGAATACTAACCAATTTGTCGCGACATAAAACAGTGACTCTTGTTCGACTAATAAGGCCAGTTGTCCTTCACTGCCCAAGTTAATGATCCAGAGTAAGAAGTCTGCCGACAGCACCAGTAGAGAGCATATCATCGGAATGATAAGGAGCCCGTATGCTAGCTTTACTGCGTGTGTGAGTAGGCTAGAAACTGGCATGCTGCGCCAAAACATAGAACTGCCTTCCTGGCGTTCCTTACGTAATGTTTTAGGCAAATACAGCGACGTTAGTATGAGTGAAATCAGCCCCGCGCCAAACGTCACCAACATGTTGAGATCTTGCACGAACTCCATATGAGTTTCACTGACATCGCCACGAAATTCCATTTGGAAAAAGAGATTGTCTTGCAAGTTACTGCTTGTAAAAATACTTACAAACAACAGTAAGCCACATAGTGCGACAAATGCAGGGAGGCGAGTTGTCATTTTGTGTTCAAGCAGCTCTTTTTCTAACATATAAATACTAGGATGCATTACYTGATCTCCATCTGAGTTGCTAGAAATAGATCGGCGAGTTTGACTGGGTAAATGGAGCCCATGTGTTCAATACTCTGACGGTATTCGCTTTTTAACAGCCATTTGTTGCTACCAAGCCCCGCTTGGCGAGAAAGTGGTGATAGGGCTTCAATTTCTTGGTTGTAGCTATTGGCTGCATCAAGGATCATGTAGTTCTGCTCAATGTTTTCCATGCTTTCTTGCATGACACAACGCCCTTGCTTGAGGATGAGTACATCGGTAAGTAAATGCTCAATTTCAGAAACTTCATGGCTTGCGATGATCAGCGCGCGCTCTCCATCGTGAAACCATTCAAGCAGGTGTCGATAAAAGGTGTCACGGTAGATCAAATCTAAGCCGAGTGTTGGTTCATCTAAGATAAGTACCTTAGTATCTGTTGCAATAATAATGGCTAAGTGAAGCTGAACCTTCATCCCTTTAGACAGAGATTTGATTTTGCTTGTGAGTTTAATATTTGTCGCTTCTAGAGTTTGCTTGGCTCGGTTGAGATCAAAGCTAGGGTGAACTCCAGATGTGTATTTGAGAAGTTGTTTAACCGTCATCCAATCAGGTAGCACATTGACGTCTGAGATATATGAGAGATGCTTCATCACCTCTGTATGATCATGGATAGGGTGGCAGCCGCTAACGTTAATAGTGCCGTCGAAATGGTGACCGCCAAGCAACGCTTTGATTAAAGTCGACTTGCCAGCTCCGTTGTGCCCGAGTAAGCCAAGTACTTGGCCTGCACGAAGTTCAAAACTGAGGTTCTGTACACCAACCTGGTCAGAATAGGTTTTGGTTACATTGTTTGCTGAGACTAGTACCGTCATTGTTGACCTTTCATTTGCTTTTTGAGTTGTGAGACAAAGTCGTCTAGTTCCATATCTATGTGGCGTAAAGTGTTCGCTATTTGTGGAACTTGCTGCTCAATAAATTCGTTTCGTTTTGCGCACTTTAATTGTGCAACTGCGCCTGTTGTTACGAACATGCCTTGTCCGCGACGTTTTTCCACCAGCCCCTCATCAACTAATAATTGATAGCTTTTCATCACTGTTAAGTGATTGATCTTCAAATCGGCTGCGACCGTCCTGATGGAAGGAAGTGCAGATCCCTCGATCCAAACCCCTTGCAGGATTTGTTGGCTAATTTGGTTACTCAGTTGACGAAAAATCGGCTGGTTGTCATTCCAGTCTGTCATACATTACACGCCATTATGTTTGGTGTTATATATGACTATAACACCAAGGGAGGGTTTTGAGTAATTAGATTTATAAAAAACTGGTAGGGCTTTGCTAATCTTTGAAGCCCATTTCGTGGCAAGTTGTTGTGATCACGAAGGTTCGCCGGATAAATTTGTTTTATGAATAGTCACATTTTATAGATCTGTGTTATGTTTCCTTAAGCTAAGGGATGGCCGTACAGTAAAAAAAATGAGACCATACAGCATTCTGTTCTTTTTACTTGGTTTAGCGTTCGAATGTTGCATATCAACGATGAAAAATTGGTTTGGTTTATTAAGTACTTACCAATATCCATTATTATTGTATCTGCGATCATCGTAAATACAGCGATGGTTGTCGGCATTAATCAAAAGGTAAAAGCACTCGGTGGTATTGTGCAAACTGAGTATATGGCTTCTCAAAAGCTATTAGTCGAAACTCAAGTTTTGCAAGTGGCTCAGCAAGTCGCTCAAATAGAGAAAATCGTGTCGTTAGAGGCACGGAATAAAATAAAACGCCGAATGGACGAAGCATATATCATTGCTCAAAATATCTATTCGTCGAACCAAGATCTCCCC
>NZ_JAKJSW010000214.1:0-6718 GCF_050337375.1 Vibrio makurazakiensis
AGTAAAAGGTAGTTAAACTTAGAACTAATTATTAAACCAAAAGGGCTGGCATTGTGTCGGCCCTTTTTATTTTTAGGTCTGTATGGTGCTAACGCCTGTTAAGTCTGGCTTAATAGCTACTTAAATATTAACTAATATTCCTGTTTTCTTTGAAGACCTAATATACGTGCATCGCTTCCAAGGATGGTCCGAAACCAAATAGTATTTTGAAATTAATTAATATTTACCGGACTAATTACATGAACATGAATAAAACAATCTTAGCAACTCTGATCACTACAGTGTTTTCAAGCAACGTTCTTGCGCAAAAAGTAGATGTTGAGCTAGCAAACCTAGCGACAGAAAAAACGATTCAATCTCAAATGGATGATATTGATGCTGCAACACAGGTTGAACTAAATGCTCAAAGTGAAGAAGCTGTCGAACTAAATGGCGTAGCTTACGAGCAAGATGATTCAGGGGTATGGAAAGCTATTGGTGGTGGAGCACTCGGCTTAACTGCTGCGTTATTGAGTGGTTCTTCTAGCTCTTCATCGAATGGTTCATCAGATATTCCTGACTATGAGCAAGGACCTATCTTACCAGGCGTGGATAACAAACCTGGTCAACCTGATGTGGATATCGATGCCCCTCGTGATGTTTATTTAGTCAGTCACGGTGACACCGCGCATATGTTTGTTAATGGAGAAGAAGTTCGGACTGCGACTCTCGATGTAACCTCTGAAGGTAACTACACAATTACTGGCTCAGAGGGCGCTACGTTCCACGTAGTTGGTAACGACATCTTAGTAACAATGGTGAACGGTGAAAGCGTTAAACTTCATAATGTGAATCGTACAGACGACCGTAATATCTCATTCTCTGTGGGTGGTGAAAATTACAATGTGCACCGTACTTACAATGGTGAAGTTTGGGTTCAGAAAGAGCAAGGTAACGGTACTGGTCACTGGGCAACAGTTAAGACTGGCGCAGATGTATTGGCTAACATCCAAGAGCGTCAACTGATCAATGTTATTGATAAGACAATACCAGAAGTTGATGGTTCACCAATTGAACCCGATCTCAAGTGGGCTGACTATGACAACGATAACATAATAAACCGACTGGAGTTCACGCAAGATAAGAAAGCTTTAGAAGCTCTTGCCAAGGGAGCTGGATTTGAAATGATGGGCGATTACCTTGACTGGCAGTCTGGCTTTAGCGGCATACCTGTTGATAAGAAAAACGACATGGCTTTCACAATGCTAACAGGGGGGGATCTGACGATTAAACAAGTGATTCTTATGAATAATCTTACATTGAATGGCGATGTTTCTATGCTACAAACGCTTATGAACGACGCATATGTTCACTCAGGTTCATGGGATACAGTGACGAATGCAATCAATGCCGCGTACGGAAGAGATCTTGATACGCAACAACTAATAGACTTTGCTGCCCGTAATCAAGATGCCCTAAGTGTCGAACGTAATGCTAAAGCTATTAGACTTCTAATGACGATTGAAGCCAATGGTACAGAATGGGTAAAAGACCAAATTAGAACAGAAATTGATGACCGAATCGATATAGGCGGTGACCGTGAGCAAATCACTTTGGATAGTTTGTCTTCAGTCCAGGTTAATAAGCTACAAGCTCTTAAAGCTAAATTGTCACCAGCACAGATTAATAAGTTGAATACACGCTTCAACAAATGACAACCTACTCATTTTAAGGGGCGAACATAGGCTAGTTTTTGGTGACCTTTGTTGTTATCAGGTTGGTTTAAACGCAGTTAAATTCCCCTTAACGAAAGAATTCATGTAGGGCAAAGGATTGTCCGCCCTTTCAAAGCCTATTAAGTCTGACTTAATAGGCTTTTTCATACTGCGTAATATCCAAGTGAATGACTAAAGAATATCATTTATTTCAATGATTAACAGTTCTCATGGATGGGTATCTATATACGGTTTCAACATGAAAAAAGCATACACACTCGCACTAATTTGTTTCCCTCTTTCTGCACACGCTGACTGGGAAGATGTCGTGGATTACGTAGGTGATACTTTTAATATATCTATTAGCAAAGAAAATTACCTTGACCAGCCAAATAACAATAACGAGCTTACATATACCATTTATGGCTCTCATAATTTAAATGAAACTTGGCGTGTCTTTGGGCAGTACGATAGTGATCATTTTGGGGAATTAGGTCTTGGGTATTCGTTCATCGTTTCAGATTTAATCTATAACGAGGTGACCGTTTCAGTTGGAGGTAATATGGACGATATTGGTGTCTATAACTCAGGGATATTCAGTGCTATTGCGTGGGAAGATTATATTTTTTATACGGACGTCGCGATTCAATATACTGACAGAGACGTAAGTGTTGGCAGAACAGAAAGTATCTCCTTAGATAAAACTATAGGGAGCTTCTATGAAGTGAATGACTGGGTATCACTATCATTATCATATACACACAAAATGACTCACTACGATAAATTGACTAGTGAACACCGTTGGTTAAAAAATATTTACCCACTTCTCACTGATAATTATTATCACTACTTGAGCCCTGGTATCACCGTAAATGTTTTTGGAATCAAACCCACGATTTCATATAACTATTATTTTAATAACCCTGATTCGAATACTATTGACTTCAATTTAACATTTGATTTTTGACGAATGATCTCGCTATCTCAGTTGTTATTAATATTCGTTAACTGTCTTGATCTCAGCTTTCTAAAGAGCAAGTCGATAGATTTATTAATGATAAAATATTTCCTAATAATGTTTTTAAATAAGACCATAAAAGCGGCGTAAGTGGCTCATTCTTATGGTCTTATCTTTTGTCGTTTATTGATTTACAGAGGTTGGGTGTTCGATATATTTTATCGCTAGGGCTTTGCCGGAGCCTTTAGTTATACCTGTGCTATCGCCAAGGAAGCCCCAGCTACCTTCAATGACAGAATCTATAATGATCGCGTCAGCTCCCAAAGATACAGCTTTTTCTTGCATGTTGGCCACTATGCCAGTCGCACTGTAATCATGGAAAATGGTTTGCCCCGTTGTTGCGGTAATTAATCCAATTTCACGGAAATCTCTACCTTCAGGGGCTGAGTACAAAACTTCAACATTAGAATTTTCATTGTGTTCTACGACTGATGTTTTTGCGCATCCACCTAGTAAGAAAATGGAAGTGACTAAAAGAAGCAATGTGGTTAATCGACTTGCAGGCAGTGAACGGTATGACTTGGAAGGCATAAAAATATAGCTCCGATACAATGTTTATTGATTGTCCTTTCTAGTATGTAACGTCCTTAGTTGATTCACATTGTAATGATTACAGTGGGCTAGGGTAGGTCATTTAGTGCCAATTTGAATGCTAAACGTTCCTATAAGTACACCGATAAGTTAATCAGAACCCGTCATATTTCTGCGATAAGTTGGTGCAGTCATGTTTGCCCATTTCTTAAAGGCACGGTTGAAATTACTTAAATCTGTGTAACCTACTTGCCAGCTAATCTCTTGCACCGATAATTCAGTTTGAACGAGAAGTTCTTTGGCTTTTTTAAATCGAGCCGCTTCCTTTAGTTCTTTAAAAGCTAGGCTTTGGCTTTTTAGGTTTCGCTGCAACGTACGTTTCGACATACCGAGCATTTCCCCAAACCATTCAATGCTAAACCAAGGTAGAAGAGCATACGTTTCAACCAGCTTCTCAATTGATTCGAACCAGTCAAGCTGTGCTTGATGAATTGGAAGAGGACGAAAATCTTCACTTAGGGGGATATTCACGGCGCCATACTCATGATTAAACGTGATACTAGAGTTTGGATACTGCTTTATTAGGTCGGAATCACGAGGCTGACTCGAAATTAACTTTGTTTTACTAGGTTGCCATTGTTCACCTAGATATTGTTGGCAGTACTTAATGAGTGCACTGGTTCTAAACCATTCAGCCTGCTCGACCCCAATATTTGAGTGTCTATAACAACTGTGATGGCATAACCACCATTCACCATTTTTAAACTCTGTCCAAATGGTGACGTGATTCGATAAGCTGATAATCTCTGTTACCAAAACATGGATGGCGTCTTCTAGTGTTTCTACTGTTTGAATTAGTCTCTCGATATTTGGAGAAAGCAATGAAACAGTAGCAAGCCGCCCTACATTGACTCCTATTTTTTTGCCATGAACCAGTTCTATCTGATGAATAAACTTAAGAACTTCATTGGTAGGTAGCCAGTGTTCAGTGGAGAGCATTTGTGGCTGAATTCCACATTTATTTGCAATGCTTCGCCATTGAATACCATGTCTATCGCAATACTCGATGTACGGAAGAATGTTATTTGAAGAGGTAACTAAAAGTTGGGGAGTACTCTGTGATGTTTTCATGCGTCGTTACCGCTTTCATCTAGAACTAATACTTTCACTCTATCAAGAGGACAATTGATTGTCACTAAATGACCTACTTGAAAGGAGTGCTGCTCTTTAGAATGAAGGTAGGTCGCATAGGGGAAATCAAATGAAGCTAAACAAATCCACATTATCTATTTTTTTATTATCAACATCTGCAATTGCATCTACATCTCTAACAAAGGAAATGGAGAGCCCTGTTGAAGCTGCTTTAAAACTCGATGGAGCTCAGGTTATTCTACCAGTAGAAAGAGCTAAAAAGGCGTTTACGCCTGATTTTGTTGACGCTGCTCGTGCCAATTTTAGTAATTTCCATTGGCAAATGGGAGGAGACCATTCCCTCTACTACAACATGTATATGAATGAGTTTTTGACGACTGCAGTTGCTTCGCCTAGTGAAGAATACCAACCTCTGAAGCGGAATATTAAGGCTGAACTTGATGATTTAGTCGTTGAAACTCAGTCGAAAGGTGCAATAACAATGAAGGATTACCTCGCTGATCCTCACTTCCGAACGCAAGGGTTCATGCTTGTTCACAAAGGTGAAGTCGTATATGAAGCTTATCCAGGTATGAAGCCAACAGATCGGCATGTATGGGCGTCTTCAGCGAAAACAACGGTTGGATTGATTGTTGCTCAATTGGTAGAGGAAGGGAGAGTCGATACCAGCAAACCGATGAGTCGTTATGTGCCAGAGCTAGAGGGGACAGTATGGGGTGGTGTGACAGTTTTGGATTTGCTTAACCACACGACGGGTTTAGACAATGAAGAAAAGCTTGAGTCGATACTTAACCCTGACTCACCCGTAGTTCGCTTTTTTTCTTCTGTTACCGGGTCTCCTCGCTATTCTACTGGTCAGCGTGAAACCTGGCTTGATGTAGCAAAAGACACTATTAAATTGGACGATGAAAAACCAGGAGAGCATTTCCGTTACGCTTCTATCAATACAATGATACTCACACAGATGATTGAAAACATCGAGGGTGCAACATTTACTCGTGTCTTTGAAGATCGAGTTTGGGGCAAAACGACCGCACGCCAACCAATGCTTTTTAATCAAACACCAGATGGGAAAGCGATCGCTCTTGGCCTTGTATTGTCGACTTTAGAAGATAAAGCGCGTTTCGGTACATTATTTACTCCAAGCTGGCATGCTGTTGCAACGGAGAAAGTAGTGAGTGATAACGTGCTACATATTATTCGAAGTAATGGTGATCAAGAAAGCCATCAAGGATCGACAAAACAAATGAGCTCGGTAGGTGCATTTAACGACATGTCAGCTTATCAGTCGTATCATTTCGACTTCATCTTCGAAGATGGCGCAATGGCAAAGAGTGGAAACTTAGGACAAATGATATATGTTGACCCTGAGCGTGACTTTGTTGGTGTTATGTTCTCAACCAACCCTTATCACTCGGGCTATGGCGAAAACAAAGGTCCGGCATTGATGCGCAGCGCTGCAAAATTATTGGCAGGTAACCGTGAAGGGTAGAGTCACTATTTAAGAGTTTACGGTTTTTCAATAGCCTCTATTAATCTTATAACTCAAACAGTAACTAAAAATCTTAAAAACGAGCCCTAGTGGCTCGTCTGTTTGAAAACTATGCCATTTGTTAAAGTTAGAACGGTATAGTACGGATATTTAACAACCAGTATTTTCTATTCTCACTGTACATTCGCAGCCTTCTGCTGGGCACGTTGCACCTGATCGTCCACCAAATGAGTCATAAATGACGTAGCAGCCTACAGGAAGAACCTCAATATTGTTGCTGCCGAGGTCTGCGTCAGAAAAGTTGTGTTCGAAACCAACCACAGTGTGGCGATTACCAATTGCGGTAGTGAAATTATCGGTGGTTGATAATGTCAAAAAATCGAGCATGGTAAGCCCGTCGGCGGATTCACCAATGCTTTCAGGGCACAGTGTAGCCCAATCTACTTCTACGGTGCCTATACCAAAATCAATAATGTAATTGTCTTGTGCGCTACTACCAGAACCCGCTGTGGGGTTTGAGTTGCTTGGTGTTAAGCCTGCAATCGCTGCTTTGGCATTGACCTGGGTAATAACGCCCTCCATCGCACCAGCGACACCATCAAGTACTGATTCTCTAGCGGACTCTTGCATGTTAAGAAACCGYGGCGCGGCAACAGTGGCCAGCACGCCAAGAATAACAATGACAACAACCAATTCAATTAAAGTAAAACCACTCTTTCTCATGCGTTTAAGCAACCTATCGCTATTCAATCCATGAAATCTGTTAGCTTTTTAACATGCAGTAACATATTAATCATAATTATTTTATAAATATGGTTGATGCGTCCGTGA
>NZ_JAKJSW010000215.1:0-6692 GCF_050337375.1 Vibrio makurazakiensis
CTATTGCACCGGGTGAAAAAGTAGCAAACAAGGATTTCCGTATCATTGAAGAAATGATCGTGAAATCGCTGATCACGTCCCCAAAGAGTGGTACCGAATTTACCCTTGGTAAAAAAGTGAAAGTCAGTGGTCACGCTTGGGCAGGGTTAAGAAGCGTAGAAAAACTTCAGGTAAGTTACGACTATGGCACGACCTGGCACGATGCGAGGTTAAAAAAAGCTGTCAATAAAGGCGCATGGCAGCAATGGGAAGCTGACCTAGATTTACCGATAAGTGGCTATTATGAAATTTGGGCAAAAGCGACCGATAGCGAAGGCGATAGTCAGCCTGTTGTACAACCACAGTGGAACCCAAAAGGCTATCTATTTAACGGTTGCCACCGCATCGCAGTTAGAGTGTCGTAATGATCCAAATAAACAGAAAACCTCTAGTGAAACTGGCATTACTCTGCATGATTTTTACTTCTGTAACTCATGCAGAAGAAGTGCCAATCGACCCAAAGAAGCAGTTCGGAGTCGATAAGGAGTCAGGGTTAATCATGGCTCCCGGTTGGGAAATAGTGAAAGGTCAATGTAATGCCTGTCACACCAGCCTAATCGTTGCTCAAAATAGTGGCAACAAAGAGCAATGGCGAGAAACAATTCAATGGATGGTCGACACCCAAGGGCTTTGGGATCTTTCCGACACATGGGACCCCGTATTGAATTATTTGAGTACTTATTATCAAGACAAAGGCATCGACATGAACAAATACCGTCGTAAGCCAATTGATAGCTCACTCATGCCACCAATACCGGGAGAAAGCCAATGAAGAGACGTTCAATAAGATTAACGACATTCGTTAGTATTACTGCAATCGCGATACTCGCGTTATCTGGTTGTTCAGACGAACAAGAGCCAATACCTGCAGAGCGATCATCGACATCACTAAATCCGACATTAAAAGAAGAAGTGCTGACGGATTATATTCCCAGCTTAGTCGTTGCAGATAAGGTYGCTGGTGAAAAGTTAGTAACCAACTTATGTAGTCAATGTCACGGTGACAAAATCATCCCATTTGTGCAGTCTTATCCGAATATTAAAGGTCAAAAATCCAGCTATATTCTTAAGCAGCTTCGTAACTTCAAAAGCGATGAACGCCAAGATTTATATATGCAGTCGGTCGTCAAACACCTATCAGACCAGGATCTGAAAAATGCAGCTGCGTTCTACAGCACCCTAAAACCACTCGATTTATATGA
This sequence comes from Vibrio makurazakiensis, assembly GCF_050337375.1. NCBI lineage: Bacteria > Pseudomonadati > Pseudomonadota > Gammaproteobacteria > Vibrionales > Vibrionaceae > Vibrio > Vibrio makurazakiensis. Next base: position 1,242 of record NZ_JAKJSW010000215.1, read on the forward strand.
CCGAAGCAAAGAGTACTACCACCAGTAGCCTAGAACTTGAATACAAAGCCATAAACGGTGGCTACAATTTTTGAATACATTATTACTCTATTCTAAACATCACACACCAGATGGACTTGGTGTGAATAATACATTCTTGATGAACTGATAAGATACGTATGTAACCACAACCGTCGCCACCAGCAATTCGATCACCGCCAAGACCCAGACCTGATCAACATATTCATCACCGACCCCGTTTGCAGCAAACCACTCCGACAGTTTGAACAAAGCGGTAGCACCAATCACCATAGGGAATGTAAACGCCGCATAACCTGAGCTAAACGGTAATTGAAGAAGATTATAGAACGCCAGATAAATGATCACTGTCATCAGCAGTGAAATTCCAAATAACAACGCGATAATAACGGGTGAAGGTGACGCTGTGACATTCAAATATCCCGCTAATGACAAGCTTGCAGGTGCCGCCAAAATGGCGAGCGTTGGTTTTGCCGAATCAGGAATCTCATGGGCAAAGATTAGGCGGTATATCATTACAGGTAACATGACGGCATAAGCCACCATGCCAAACATTAATGTGCCGTACGCGATTGGCGCTAACAGAATGTTACCAGAAAACGACACGTCCGCCACAATAATTCCTACGGGAGGAACAAACCAACTTGGCACCATATGATGTAACTCAAACTCTTTTGAGCGGTGGTATACAAAGCTAGTAAGAAAGACAATATGTAGCGCAATAGCAATCAACCAAAGCCCGTCTCCCGCTATCGGATAAAAGTGCCCTAGTGAATTGGAAACAACCATAGTCCCCATAGCGAAAGTAGGAACAACACTGCCTACAATGGGGTGAGCAAGATCTTCTCTCAGTAAATGATTATGCAGTAAGAACTTCAACAGCAAAATTAACAACAATACCGTAGCAATACATGCCCCAACCCACTGACCGTATCCATGAAGTTCGACTGCACTCTCCCAGCACCAACCGAGGCTTGCAATCCCCAAAGCCAAACCAGCCATTGGCGTTGGTGCACCCATTATTTTAGCGGAAGCTCTGTGCATACGTTCACCTTAGAATTGGCGTGTTATTGAGTATAGTTGCTACTGAGTTCCTACTAACTAAAAGTGATACAGGTATGAGGTGAGCTAAGCCAATATTCTACGTATTTCTTCCATCTCTTCTTGCAAGCTAATCCCATTGTACTGAGGAGCTAATGAAAGGTCTTCTACCACAACAGTCTGGCTTGACTGAGTATCACCTAGGCGCACAACCTCTTCACCTTTAGGGTTGTAAACTCGACTTCCCCCGCAGTAACTTGCTGTAAATTCATTGGTGATATCTTCACCGACTCTATTACATGTAAGGATATGCTGGCCATTCTCTAAAGCTCTTGCCTGAGCAATTGCAAAGCTGTGTTGCCCGCCAAAGTTGGCAGGGTGAAGAATCACATCCGCTTCATCATATTTTCTCATCAGCTCAGGGAACCAAATATCAAAACAAATAGCTACGCCGATCTTTAAGCCTTTGAACTCAAATGTTAGAAGATTTTCACCTCGTGAAAAGTATTGCTTATCGATTCTATTTTGACTGATTTTCCTGTACTTATATCGCAAGCCATTTTCATCAACGACGGCAACGCTGTTGTAGTACTGGTTATTTTCTTTTTCAGCGATTCCGGCAACAAGCGTCGTCTTATAAGTCTTAGCCATTCGGGTTAGGCTATTAATTGTCTCACTATGACTAAAGTCTTCGCTTAGATTATGAATTTCTTCCGCCGAATCAAATATATAACCTGTCGAGAACATCTCTGGTAGTAATGTGATATCGCCTATTTCGGCAGATTCAGCGAGGATATTTTCCACGGCCAATATGTTTTTCTGCCTATTTTTTTGCTCTACCTTAAGCTGAATAATAGTAAAACTAACACTTTTCAAATCGAGTCCTATTTAAATTAGAGGCTTTTCTCGGGGCAATATATGATCAAATAGGACACCCAGCAAAATTATCAGAAATAGCATACTTTCAGCCAATACAAGAGGAGAAAGTATAAGGTTTATTTATATTAAACATTACGCTATGCCTCAGTAGAGAAGCTTTGTGACTTCCCCCCTGACAAATGAATTAACCATCGTATAGATTCATTTTGAAGATGTAGGATTGCTTTTGATATCCCACTCAGAAATGCTCTTGTGTTCTTGCCTAATTTTGTAATATATACCGTTAGATYTAATAGCTTGAAGTCCTGCATTGAACTCCAAAATAAGCTCTTTTGCTCTCGGCCACTTCTTACTAACGCAAAGGTGGTTTTCATAATAGCTGTGACCAGGAGCTCTCGCGTATTCAAAGCCTTCATGGAAGTTAAGCTTTTTCGCTAGCTCTGATGAAGCTTCCATACCAGCATAAAAAACCTGAATGCGATTTAGTCCAGTCATAATAATGCCTCTGTCTAAGCTTACAACTAGATAGGTATCTATATCATTAAGGGTCAGCTCTTTTTCTGCCACAAACCCTCGAACTGTCGAGATGGTAACGTTTCTCTTTTTAATTTCGTCCCAAGATACATCTTTTAAATCAGTGGCTCCCTTTTGGTAAATAAATCCTAAGTTAAAAGCACTTATTGGATCAGTAAAATAAAGAAACTTCTCCCTTTCTTCTGTTTTKCCACAAATAGTCATGCCAAATACATTGCCATCTTTAAGCTCGACCAAAGATCGTTTAATCGGCACTACATTAAACTCGACTGAAATCCCTTGGTACTCAAGTGCCTTAGTAATAACCTCTATATCGTGCCCCTGAATATAATCAGTACTGCCCAAAATTGAATATGGAGGGTAATCTATAGTATTGATGACTACTGATTTTGAGCTGATTTGTGCATACGAAAAGCAAGAAATTGAGGAGATAATGAAGGAAAGAATAGCGGCCAGCTGTGAGCGTATACTCATATTTTCCATTCCTAAGTAGATTTAGGTCGTCTTATTAACGTAGTTCCGTGAGCTTGTTTTTTCAACTTTGCCGAATTCAAAGCGACAATACCTCTATCGTTTAAATCTCTAACCTGACCGCGTTAGAATGTAACGTAAGCTATGTCCCTTCTACGCGTTGCGTTGAGTTTGGTCTACTCGTGACTTATTTATTATTAATACCATTATCTTAGTCGCACCTGAATACGCTCACTCACATGTAACGCACAGTAAAATGCCAAGTATTCCGAAYCCAATGTTAAGCCATTAGCTAGCTGTCTAGGCTAACGACAACCCACTACTAATGTATAACCAACAGTATAAGTCAGGCGGTTAAAAACCAGGTACTCGAACGGTCACCCTAGCGTTGTTTAGCTATAATGTACCCAGCAATACAGTAGTTGAAATGTAATTGGAGGGAATTATGGTTCATGCCCTGTGTTTGTTAGCTCTGTTACTGCCAAGTACATGCTTAATGGCTCAACAAGAGCTTTTGGTTGTCAGAGGAGACGGCAACTGGGCCCCTTACGAAATGACAATTGATGGGAAGCTGACTGGTTTTCACGTGGAAACTATCCGTGAAGTCGCAGAAGTAATGAATCTTAAATTAACTATTAAGACAGTGCCGTGGGTTCGAGCGCTCAAAATGGTTAAACAGGGGGAAGCGGATGCAATTACGTTCCTAGCTAAGACTGAAGAAAGAGAGAGTTACATATTCTATGCAGAAGAAAACATACTCTCTAGTGTTGAGCACTATTTGATCAAGCATAAGTCCAGTCACTCCATTTCTTTCAATGGCGATCTTGAGAGCCTTAGGACTTATTCAATCGCCTATAATCAGGGTTTTACATTTGGAGAAGCGTTTGAGAAGGCCAGTTATCTCAAAAAGACAACAACACAAAATACAGAACAAGTGGTCAATTTAGTGATAAAGGGACGAAGTGACCTTGGAATTATAAAGTTTCGGGATCTAAAAGAAGAATGGATATCAGATAAAGTAAATCAGTTTAGTATTATGGAGCCAGTTTTCCATTCAAAATATACCTATATTGGATTTTCTCTCAGCAGTAAGAACAAAGATCTAAAAGTAGAATTTACACGAGCCATGAAAGAGTTTAAAGCCTCTCCTCGTTATCAAATGCTTAAAAGAAAATATGATCTTTAGCCATTTCTAAACACTACCGTTCTACAAGTGCGTAACGCTGTTCAAAGGGGTTTTCCTTCAATCCCAATTTGAACATAAGGAGCATTGAGCGCCAAAATGGAACGATTTGTTATCGCTCCCCTCCAAGTATCTCTAGCATAAATTTATTTGGGTGTGGCCAAACTTCACTCTCAGGCCTATCAAACTGCAAAAATTATTGCTCATGAAGAAGCGTATAAGTGGATGAAAGGAAATCTACATCCAGACTTAGCTTTACCAGATCAAATTTGGCAAGGTAAGAGAAAGTCTTTAGTTGTTGGTGAGCAAGAGATAGAGTTTCATTATGTTGGAATGAGCCACGGTATGGGGATGACAGTATTTATATTACCTAAACAAAAAGTGGCTTACATTGCTGACTTAGTAACACCCAACCGAGTAATGTTCGCTATTGTACCTGACTTCAATATCAATGAATGGAAGCGAGCCTTAACTGATATAGAAGCTTTAAACTTTGAAAAGGCAGTATTTTCACATTCTCATGCACAAAGTCCCATTGGCAGAAAACAAGATGTCGTTTTAGAACGTGAATACATAGAAGATTTGCAAGCAGCTATCGTAGCTGAGTTTAAAAAAGGCTCATCATTTGAATCAATACCAGGAAAAATTGAGCTAGAAAAATATAAGCATTGGGTTGGTTACAACGAATGGTTGGAAATGAACGTGCTACGAGTAATGTTAGATATGTGGATGGGCCCATATCCGTGGCACCAAGCGCCCGACTATCAGGCAGAATAACTTACGACAAATTCGAAGGGCAATGGTAAATAAGTTCTTGCTCACTAGCCTGATTGAGCAGGTAAATCACCTATGTCAGCGGCGTGATCGTCTGAGTATAAGAGGTGAAAGGCGATAATAACGGCAATAGAAACCATAAAAGTTGCCTCTTCGTAGTCTAAACTTACATAAGTTTAGACTACGAAGAGGCAATATCACTTTCATAACACCTGTGTTGGCAGCTTCATTTTCTCGCTTGACCAACAGGTCTTCAAACTCACTTCTGGACAGGAATGAGTTATTCGCACCCCATATTTGACCTAAGTGTATGAATCGCACTTTCTTCATCCTAATTCGAGTAGGAAATAACGTTCCATAAACGCAGCTCCCTTTTCATAAAAAGTTAATATAAATCACCATTGATTTATAAACCACAATCTGTATTATCCCGCCCCGTAAATTTTGCCTTATTACATAAACAATCGGATTATCATGAAAAAATCAATCTTACTTTCGAGCTGCATATTCATGTCCTTTTTATCGACAGCTTCAACATTAAGTGACACGAT